>CBDUEE010000018.1:0-20888 GCA_965366105.1 uncultured Flavobacterium sp.
TTCGTAGTATGTGTTGTAGATTGCAATTGGACTTGCGAGAATTATTAAAACGTGGAAATGGACTTTTTGGAAGTGCCGAAATGACAGGAAGCATTGGTGTTGTTACCATTAACATGGCTCGTTTGGGTTATTTATTCAAAGGAAACAAAGCGGAGTTATACCAACAATTAGATCGATTATTATATATATCCAAATCTACTTTAGAGAAAAAACGAGTGTTTATCCAGGAGATGTATGATCGCGGTTTATATCCATACACCAAACGATATTTACAGCATTTTAGAAATCATTTTTCTACAATTGGTGTAAATGGAATGAATGAAATGATCTTAAATTTTACCGAAAATACGGATACAATTACGTCACGTACTGGAATTGAATTTGCTTCGGAAATTTTAGAACACATTCGGGATCGAATGAAAGAATTTCAGGAAGAAACGGGTAATTTATATAATCTTGAAGCCACACCAGCCGAAGGAACAACGTATCGTTTTGCTAAAGAAGACAAGAAACGTTTCCCAAATATTTTTCAGGCGGGACAGGAAGAAAATATCTATTATACCAATAGTTCTCAGATTCCAGTAAATTATACCGAAGATCCTTTTGAAGCGCTGTTTTTGCAGGATGAATTGCAATGTAAATATACAGGCGGAACGGTTTTACATTTATATATGAGTGAGAAAATTAGCTCTCCTGAAGCATGTAAACAGTTTGTTAAAAAAGTGCTTTCAAATTTCAAATTGCCTTATATAACCGTAACACCTGTGTTTAGTGTTTGTCCCGTTCATGGCTATTTAACAGGAGAACATGAATACTGTCCTGCTTGTGATGATGTATTAATAGAAAAAGAAAAACTTTTGTTACAAGTTGAATAACCGTAAACGATAAATTTTAAGAAAAACACATCCTTTTCAAATAGAAAAAACCAGATAGAAGTGTAAATTTTTAGGATCAGATAAAAAAATTACTTGGTGAATAATTTGTATTCCTCTATTTTTTTTCAAAGTCTTGTTTACAATTCTACGGAGTAAATAAATTTGAAAAGCTTGATATAAATAACTTTTAAACTTTAAACCAATAATTATGAAAACAATCGCAAATCCGATTTTAGAAGAAAACCAACATTTAAGAACTAAATGTTTAGTGTACACCAGAGTAATGGGCTATCACAGACCTGTTGAGAGTTTCAACATCGGAAAAAAAGGAGAACACAAACAACGAACACACTTCAATGAAGGGAAATGTTAGTACGCCTATTTATAGTATAACACCCTTTACGTTGTTAGACTATGCACATAAATCAGCCTGTATTCTTTGGTTTGCAGGCTGTAATATGCGCTGTCTCTATTGTTACAACCCCGAAATTGTGTTGGGAAAAGGAACTATTTCATTCGAAAAGACACTTGCTTTTCTTCAATCTCGCAAAAACTTATTAGATGCAGTAGTTTTCAGTGGAGGTGAATGCTTGTTGCATAAAAATATTCTACAGCTTATTGCCGAAGTTAAAAAAATAGGTTTTTTAGTAAAAATAGATACCAATGGTTCAAAACCAGATGTGTTACAGAAGCTAGTGCATAATCAATTAATTGATTATGTAGCACTTGATTTTAAAGCAATGCCAGCTCATTTTGAAAAGATAACACAGTCTGATTTTTTTCTTCCTTTTGAAAAATCCATCCGTTTATTAATTGAAAGTAGACTTTCTTTTGAAGTTCGAACTACGGTTCATTCTGATTTAATTGATGTAAATCAACTACGCCAAATGATTCAGTATTTAGAAAAACAAAATTATCAAGGAAATTATTATATTCAGCATTTTATGAATGGAGCAACTACCTTAGAAAAACTAGGGTATTCAAGTAAGGAAATAGAACGAGAAAATCTTTCTACTGCAAATATTAAAGTACACTTTAGAGGCAAATAGGAGGAAAATGTCTTTTTGAAAGTGTATCTTTGAAATTGTAATAAAATTTTATGTGAGCCATCATTTATAGACAATTATCTGCCCAAACTTAAAATAATCCAAATAAGTTACCCGAAACGGCTCTTCACATAAAATCAGTTGCCTTAGATTAGTAAATTGATACTTATTTTAGGTTTTTTATTTGTTTTGGGAGATTTAAATTTTTAGAATATGATTTCAAATAGACCTTTAAAAAGAGCGCTAGAACTACAGCCATTAAGCCATGATCATCACCATGGATTGCAATTATGTTGGAAAATACGAACAGGCTTTTCTAAACAAATTGAAGTACAACGTATTAAGAATTATGCAGATTGGTTTTTTACAACTCACTTAGAACCCCATTTTGAACTGGAAGAAAAATATATTTTTACTGTTTTAGACCCAAAAAACGAACTCGTAAAGCAGGCTTTGACAGATCATCGACGATTAAAAAGATTGTTTAGTCAAACTACTGATCTAGAGAAATCATTAGGACGTATTGAGGAAGAGCTAGAAAAACACATTCGTTTTGAGGAGCGTGTTTTGTTTCCAGAAGTTCAAAATGAAGCTACTCCTGAGCAATTATCTGAAATTAATAAAATTCATACGCACGAAACTTTTGTAGAAAAGAACGATGACGCTTTTTGGATGTAAAAAAACATAAATCTAAAAAGAGACAATTTGTTAATTCACAATAAACGTATTTTATCTCCATTTGTAAAAAACTAATTATGTTTTCTAAAACCTGTGAATACGGGATCCGAGCTACTATTTTTATAGCTTCTCAATCGTATCAAAATACTAGAGTAGGACTAAAAGATATTGCTAAAAAAATTGATTCACCAGAAGCTTTTACAGCTAAGATATTGCAAATTTTATCTCGAAGTGCGATTATTCGTTCCATAAAAGGAGTTGGAGGTGGTTTTGAAATCCCAAAAGAAACGATGAGCCAAATTACACTGGCTCAAATTGTAACGGCACTAGATGGAGATCATGTTTTTACGGGTTGTGGGTTAGGTTTGAATTATTGCTCGGAAGATCATCCATGTCCAGTGCATGAAAAGTTCAAATCGATTAGAAATGAATTGGCTTTCATGTTAAAAAATACCAATTTAGAAGAATTGGCTTTGGGAATTAAATCTGGAGACACTTTTTTAAGGTATTAATAACTGCAGGTTGAATGATCTATTTCTTTTAAATAACCACATCTCTTCAGTACTATTTCACTTTGATTTAGCAAGAAATTTTAGATTTGTCTCTTGTTTTTTAAAGTAAAACTAACATTTATCATGTTTTTTGATATTTTAAGAATGTAATTTTGATAAAACTTATAATTATGTATTTCTGGAAAAAAAGTACCCTTAATGAAAGACAATTGCGAATTCAGCAAGCATTAAGTGAGAATGTAAACTTTTCGCAGGATACCTCTTTGGGGTATCCAGCATCTAAATTAGATGGAAAAGTATTTAATGAGGAAGCGTCCTTTTTAAAAGATGCACCTATTTTGCAAACCTATGTTGCAAACCCCAATCATATAGGTTGTCATACTTTTGGCGATTCTGAAAAAGCTTTTAAAGGAACGCAAGAAATCGAGCGAGAAGTTTTAAATGTACTTGCCGTTGATGTTTTTAAGGCCGATCCAGACTCTTTTGATGGTTATATCGCAACTGGCGGAACAGAAGCTAATATTCAAGCGATCTGGATGTATCGTAATTATTTTGTAAATAAATTAGATGCAAAAACTACTGAAATAGTGATCATTGCTACAGAAGACACCCATTATTCCATTCCTAAAGCAGCAAATTTATTGATGCTAGACTGGTTGAAAATCCCTGTTAGTTTTGAAAAACGCCTTATAGACTTAGCTGTTTTAGAAGATAAAATTATCAAGGCTAAATCAGAAGGCAAAAAATATTTTATTGTGGTTTCAAATATGGGAACTACCATGTTTGGTGCGGTAGAAAATCCAGACGATTACATTCAAGTGTTAGAAAAGCATAGTTTAACTTACAAAGTTCATATCGATGCTGCTTATGGCGGCTTTGTTTACCCATTTAGTAATAAGGAAAGCACTATTAATTTTGAAAATCCTAAAATTAGCTCTATAACGATCGATGCACACAAAATGCTACAAGCTCCTTATGGAACCGGCGTTTTTATTTGTAGAAAAGGATTGATAGAAAACGTGCTGACAAAGGAAGCTGAATATGTTGAAGGAATGGATTTGACGCTTTGCGGAAGTCGTTCTGGTGCAAATGCTGTAGCAGTTTGGATGATTTTATTTACGTATGGTCCTTTTGGATGGTGCGAAAAAATTCGTGTTTTACAAATGCGAACAGAATGGCTTTGTGAACATTTACAAGCTTTGAATGTGAACTACTTCAGAGAACCGTTTATGAATATCGTGACTATCGAAGCGCAAAATATCACGCCTGAATTAGTTAAAAAATTCGATTTAGTGCCTCAAAAACACGATGGCAATAATCAATGGTACAAAATTGTGATCATGGATCATGTCGAAATTGATCATTTATTTACTTTTATAACCGATTTGAAGATAACACTTCAAAAAAACCTTGAAGTTGTTGAATTGTAAAATAAAATGAATCAAAATATCTGAAAAAAAGTACCTTTGGATATACCAATTATAAATTTCTGTGACGATATTTAGTAATTGTGATATTGTATAGAATACCTAAAAATTACTAAAAATGAATAGTCTTAAAGAACGAATACTGGCATTAAAAAAAGAAAAAAATGCTGTTATTTTAGCACATTATTATCAAGAAGCCGCTATTCAAGATGTAGCCGATTATGTGGGCGATAGTTTAGGGTTGTCGCAAGAAGCGATGAAAGTAGATGCAGATATTATTTTATTTGCTGGCGTACATTTTATGGCTGAAACTGCCAAAATATTAAATCCAACCAAAAAAGTTATTCTTCCTGATTTGAAAGCGGGTTGCTCACTGGCAGAATCTTGTCCACCGGATTTATTCGAAAAATTTGTGAATGAACACCCCGATCATATTGTAATTACTTACGTGAATTGTTCTGCTGAGGTAAAAGCCTTAAGCGATATTGTTTGTACTTCATCAAATGCTGTGAAAATTGTAGAATCAATCCCGAAAGAGACTCCTATTATTTTTGCACCAGATAAAAATTTAGGAAAATATATTATTAGTAAAACAGGTCGTGACATGCTACTTTGGGATGGCTCTTGTGTGGTTCATGAGGCATTTTCTTTGGATAAATTAATAGAAGTTCATAAATTACATCCTGATGCAACCATTATTGCACATCCTGAATCTGAAACACATATTCTAGAAACCGCAAGTTATATTGGTTCAACCGCAGGCATGATTGATTATGTGAAAACAAATGCCAATACCAAATTTATTGTAGCTACCGAAGCGGGAATTCTGCATAAAATGCAACAAGAAGTACCTCATAAAATATTAATTCCAGCTCCAGCCAAAGAGGATAATACGTGTGCTTGTAGCGAATGTGGTTATATGAAAATGAATACACTTCAAAAAGTATATGACTGTTTGCTGAATGAAACTCCTGAAATTGATGTGCCAGAAAACATCAGAAAAAAAGCCTTGATTCCCATTGAACGCATGCTCGAATTATCTAAATAATGATTATTACCAATTACCTAATTATCGGTTCTGGAGTTGCTGGATTGACATTTGCCATAAAAATAGCAGATCGTTTTCCGGATAAAAAAGTCACTATTGTAACCAAGTCAAATGCGGATGAATCCAATACTAAATATGCGCAAGGCGGAATAGCTATTGTTACAGATGAAAGTCAAGATTCCTATCAAAAACATATTGAAGATACGCTAATTTGCGGAGACGGATTGTGCGATGTTGAAGTGGTTGAAATGGTGGTCACCGAAGGTCCAAAAAGATTAAAAGAACTCATAGAATGGGGAGCTAAATTTGATACTACAGTCAAAGGGAATTTTGATTTAGGCAAAGAAGGCGGGCATTCTGAGAATAGAGTAGTCCATCATAAAGATCAAACTGGTTACGAAATTGAACGCGCTATTTTAGAACAAGTGCATCAAAAAGAGAATATTACTGTTTTAGACCATCATTTTGCATTGGATTTGATTACGGAAAATAACAGCTGTCTTGGTGCGTATGTTTTAGATCAAAAAACGAAAGAAATTATTACATTTCAGTCGGATTTCACATTGCTTGCTACTGGCGGTATTGGACATATTTACGGACATACTACCAACCCAATTATTGCAACGGGAGATGGAATTGCTATGGCTTTCCGTGCGAATGTAGCGATAAATGATATGGAATTTATTCAATTTCATCCCACGGCATTATATGAAGATTCAATAGGGTCTAAGTTCTTGATTTCTGAGGCTGTTCGCGGCTTTGGAGCTTATTTACGCACCAAAAACGGGATCCGATTTATGCCTGATTATGACTCAAGAGCTGAGCTTGCCTCTCGCGATATCGTTTCCCAAAGCATCGATTTAGAACTTAAAAAATCAGGTGATGAATGTGTTTATCTAGATTGTACTCATTTAGATTTAGCTGCATTTATCAAACATTTCCCTATGATTTATGACAGATGTAAGAAAAACGGAATTGACATCGCCAAAGATTGGATTCCAGTAATCCCTGCGCAACATTATCTTTGTGGTGGAATTGCAGTGGATAAAAACGGAAAAACAAACATAAAAAACTTATTTGCCTGTGGCGAATGTTCCCGAACAGGGCTTCATGGTGCCAATCGATTAGCGTCTAATTCTTTGTTGGAGGCTTTAGTATATTCACATAAAATATACAATTACTTAGCGGAAAATTCTTTGGAAGATAAACGAGTAAATGGCTCAATTTCAGAATGGAAAAGAGAATTAAAACCGACAATAAAACTGGATTATATAACTGATTTTAAAAGTAAATTACAACTTTTGATGCGTCAAAATGCTGGAATCGTACGTTTTGATGCTGATTTGCTTAAAGCTAAAGAGCAACTGGTACAATGGCAAGACGAATTAAAAACGATCTGTAAAAACAACCAAATTAGTACTGGACTGTTCGAATTGTATAATATGATTACTGTTGGGAACTTAATTGTTCAGCAATCAATCGAAAGGAAAGAAAACCGTGGTGGTTTTGTAAAGTTTGATTCCAGTTGTAAGAATTAAAAATAGCCCCAAATTCCATCATTAAAATAACAAAAAAACTCTACAAACTCCCACTATTAATTTATTGGGATTTGTACAGTTTTTTTATAGGTCAAATACTTGAAAAATAGTTGGTTTTAAAGTAATTATTAATAAGCAAAAGTTAGGTTTAAAAAGAAATTTCTTCCTTTTCTAGGAATATTGTTCCAATCTGAAAAAGTAGAATAATACGTATCTAAGATATTTTCGATTCCTCCTCTTACATTTAATTTGCTTCCGTCTATAGCAAACAAATAACTTGTAGCGAAGTTTAAAATAGCATAATCTGGTGTTCTATCTTCGCCATAAAAAGGACTGTATTGAGTTTGCGTTGCGTTTCCTTGCACCATAATTTCAGATGAAAAACGATCTATTTTGTAATGTAAAGAAGCGGAATAGCGCAATGGACTTATAAATGGTAAATTTTTATCTTCAAAGTCTTTTCCATAGTTGTAAACCAACTGTCCTTTTGTTCTAAAATGATCACTAATTTGGTATTCAACATTCAAATCAACATTGAAAATAGTAGCGTAGTCTAATGCGGTATAAATTTTTATTCCACTAGCACCTATAGTCATTGGAAGTATATTTACATCTGGTTTTCCTACAATATAATTAGAAATATGAAAATAAGAAGAAGTAAGTTTAGCGGATAATTTTTTTGTTGCATACCCTAAAGAAGCATTACCTTCCACTGAATTTTCATTTTTTAATCCTGGATTTCCAATGTAGTCGTATCGATCAAAACTGTTAAATAAATAAAAACCATATCCTTCAGAAACCGATGGAGCACGCTCGCCATACGCTACACCAAAACCATATTCAAAACCATTTTTATTATGTAAATAATTCGATGAAATACTTTTTAATATTCGGCTTTTACTTTCACTCATATTCGGATAAAAAATTTGTAGACTTTCTAATCCCAACTGATCTGCCACTTCATTAAAATGATGGGCAAGGCTTCCTGAAAATTTTAAACTAGCATTAGAACCCAAAGCGATATTATCTTCTAAAAATAGGCTTCCGTAAAAAGTTCGAACATCAGGCCAAGTAAACATAAACATCAAATTTTCGTTTGGATCACTTGGGTACATCGTCATCTCTGCGATCGAACGATTATAGAACGAATTTAAATCCGCAGTAAAATGATGGTTTTCAAAAACTCCTTTTATTTTCGAATAAAATCCGTACGTATCACTCCAGCCGGGCATATCCATGTGAATAGGGACAAATGGTCGTTTGGTATCATCCATTCTGTGCGTAATGGTGTTGTAATATATTTTAGTTTCCCAATTTGTTATTGCGAGATCCGTAGCAATCTTTTCTGATTTTGGAGTATATTCAAACTTCAATGAGGTAATTAAGGCTTCCGCCAAAGAGATATCCATTGGTAAAGCAGGATAGCCTACATCTGTTGCTTTGTCATAAATAATAGATCCTTCAATTAGTTTATTTTTATCTAAAAGGAAACCAGAAGTAGTAGAAATATTGAATTTTCTAAATTGTGAAAACAAAACTTCTTGATTATTACCTCCTTTATAATTGCCAGCATCACGATACATAAAGTCCGTATCAATATAAAAGGATTTATGGACATAATTTACTGCTGTTCCCAAAATTTTCTGGTTGCTGTTACTTTCAAAACCAGTGTTTATAGATGTTTGCCAACCTAAATCACTAAAATTGCTTCGGTTTCTTTTTAAATCAATCGCACCGCCAATCGTGGCGCCATGACAAGCGCCTTGTTGGCCTGATTTTATAGTAGCTTCGGATAAATTAGAAACTTCAATATAGGAAGTGATTGGGTCCATTTTATCGGTACAAGCGCCAAAAATACGCATACCATCAATGGTGATTAAGGTTCGCTCAGTCGCCATACTATTGATAACAGGCTCCCATGCATATCCGCCTCTTTTTATCATTTCTATTTTCCCTGATTGCTGCAAATATTCATCAATTGTGGCTAATGGTTTAGCTTGTTTTTGATTTAATTGAGCCTTTTTGCCAATTACAATAACTTCGTTTAAGTCCTTTGGTATAATAGTGTCTTTCGTTTGTTCTTGTGCATAAAGCGAAACTGTGGCAATACAATGTAATGCCAGAATAAAGACTATCTTTTTCATAATGAAAAGGTTAATAAAAAGGTCAAAAAAATGATTTTGACCTTTTTGATTTAAGAAAATAAATAGTTTTAGAATTCAACTTCAAAGTAAATGCTGCTTGCTGGAACTACATCTGTAATGGTTTCACCTTTTAAAACTTCATTGTTAGCATTCAACAGTTGCAAGTTAATTTTCCAATATCCAGTCATAGTTAAAGATAATTTTCCGCGATATAATTTATCTGAAGCCGCTTGAGTTAAATCAACATTATTAGGAGATCCATGATTCCCCATGCTTGGCATTCTTGGGTCTATTTTAACTTTAAACCCATCTACAATTGGGAATGTCAGCATAGATTCCATTTTGAATACGCCAACGGTCATGTCGTTTGTAGCTACTTTTGGATTTGTAGGATCAATTAATGCTAAAAGATATTTTGTACCATCTGTTCCCTTAAAAGTAGTTACTCTTTGTTTAGCAGAAGCAGGAACTACAATCTGATTATTAGCGGTATAGTCAAGATTATTTATAGTGTAATTTACAGTTAGAAACCAATGTTCCATAGTGTTTTCAGCCATTTGAAACACAATGTAACCGTTATACATAGTTTCTTTTCCTGTTGTTTTTGAAACTGTAGAATAAGGACAAGCATGCGACATTGATGTCATTTTCATTAAGGGTGCCCAAGTAATAGCAGCACTTTTTTCATACTCCTTAGTTGTTTTGTTTTTGATTCTTAACGAAATTGCGTTGTGTCCCTGTTGTAAAGTACCAGTTGCTGAATAAAGTTCTATAATATGAGTGTCATTTGTAATTTCTTGAATTTTAGTGAGTCCTTCTAATTCATTTACCACATTTGGTTCATTATTATCATTGGAGCAAGAAGAAAAAGCGAAGATCATAACCAATACGGCTACTATATTTTTTAATTGAAATTTCATTTTATTTTTATTTAAGTTTATAGGAAATGGGTTTGAGAAGATTTTTTCTTTCAAACATTTGTAGCTATAAGCTCTCATCCATTTGAGAAAATCAGATGAAAACGTACACTTTTATTGTAAAATTTATGAAATAATGGTGGGCGGATGAAATACTAAGCAAATAGTTTTGTAGGAATACAAATTAGAATAATTGTTATTCGCTTTTTTAGTTTTATGGAAATAAAGTGGTGAAATTGAAAAGGAATTAATTTCTTGAAAAAATACAATTAAAGTTTCTTGAGCCGTTATTTTCTTGTTTGTTGAAATGGGATCTTCGTTTTCAGAATTTTTTGCTAATTCCTTCATTAAATGACATTTTCCGTTACAATGTAATTTAGGTTTTTCTTTATTGACGCAAAGGACTTTTGAGATGTAATCATAATTAACTACGTACTCTATAACCGGGAATATTGGTTTTAGAAGTAGGAGTAACACTAATATGAGTACTGCTTTTTTCACAAAACAAAGATATAAACACATTAGTAAAGATTTCCATGACTTTTATCATGTTTGTTAATTAATTTAAAATGAATTTAGTACTGCTTTTTTGACAAAAAGAGCTTTTGAAGAATGTTGATTTTAAGCAGTTATACCAAATGAGGATTTATATGGAAAACGGAAACAGATCCTTTTTTTTCTAACTCTTTTTCTATTTTAAATATTTGTAACTTTGTAGCCTTGTAAATTATAATTTTTTGAAGATGAAGCGTGTTGTTGTAGGACTTTCCGGAGGAGTAGATTCAAGTGTTGCAGCTTATTTGTTGCAGCAACAAGGGTATGAGGTTATAGGTCTTTTTATGAAGAATTGGCATGACGATTCAGTTACAATTTCTAATGAATGTCCGTGGCTAGAAGATAGTAATGATGCTTTATTAGTAGCTGAAAAATTAGGAATTCCTTTTCAAACAGTTGATTTAAGCGAAGAATACAAAGAGAAAATCGTGGACTATATGTTCAACGAATATGAAAAAGGAAGAACTCCAAATCCTGATGTACTTTGTAACCGCGAAATAAAATTTGATGTCTTCATGAAAATTGCCTTAAGTCTGGGAGCAGATTTTGTAGCAACAGGACATTATTGTAGAAAAACTGAAATTGATGTAAACGGAGAAACTGTTTATCAACTCAAAGCAGGTGCTGACGTAAATAAAGATCAGTCTTATTTTCTGTGTCAATTGTCGCAAGAGCAATTGGCAAAATCATTATTTCCTATTGGCGAATTGACAAAGCCAGAAGTGCGAGAAATCGCTGCAGAAATGGACTTAATCACTGCTGAAAAGAAAGATTCTCAAGGTTTGTGTTTTATAGGAAAAGTACGTTTACCAGAATTTTTACAACAAAAATTACAACCAAAAGAAGGTGTTATTATTCAAATTGATAAAAATGATCCTGTTTATAGTGTTGTAAAACAGGTTGGTTTAAGTCTTGAAGAAGAGTTAAAAATTGCTGCTAAAAAACTGCCATATACCCCGCAAATGGGAAAAGTAGTAGGAAAGCATCAAGGAGCTCATTATTTTACAATTGGTCAACGTAAAGGATTAAATGTAGGAGGAACGACTGATCCGTTATTTATTATTGCGACAAATGTAGAAACCAATACAATCTACACTGGACTTACAAGTATGCATCCTGGATTATTCAAGAAAGTATTGCGAATTGAAAAAGACGAGGTACACTGGATTCGTAAAGATTTGGCTTTAGCAAATGGGGAAAGCATCGAATATATGGTAAGAATTAGATACAGACAACCTTTGCAGAAAGCTACTTTGTATCAGTTTGAAAACGAAATGTACATCGCTTTTGATGAACCGCAATCGGCAATAACAGAAGGGCAATTTGCTGCTTGGTATTCAGATGATGAATTAATTGGTTCGGGAGTAATTTCTTAGATTTATAGTGTAATACAAAGTTTAGATTTTTAAATTATTTTTTTTAAATTGATAATCAGTTTGTTATGTTTTCGACTTTTTATTTTTTATATGAATAATGGTTAATTTGGCATAACTTAGAGAAACCACGAGAAGTTTAATTTTTAATACATTTATATATGAAACTTGAAGAAATGAAACTAATGAGACTTTATCCCAATGAAGAATTCAAAGAAATTATAATTCCGGATAAATTAAAATTACGTTATGCCATTTCAAACAAAGGTAGATTGATGAGCTTTGTTGAAGACATAAAATTTGGAAGAGAATTAAAAGGGAGTATTACGGACGGTTACCGATTGTTTAGATATAAAATTTATACAGATGGAAAAATTAAAAACAAACATCTTTTTTTCTATAAACTTGTAGCGGAATATTTTATCACTAGAACTTCTGATGAACAGCTTTACGTTTTACATTTAGATAGAAAAAGAGATAATGATGACTCCCGAAACTTGAGATGGGCTACTAAAGAAGAAATGGAGGAACATAGAAGGAAAAGTCCCTTTATAATTGAAGCGAAAATAAATTTAGTTCAACATAACTTAAACTCAAATGGAAGAAAGCTTACGGTTACAAAAGTGATGTTGATAAAAAAAATGTTAGCAAGACCCGAACAAACAACAAGATTAAAAATGATTGCCAAACAGTTTGGAGTTAGCGAAATGCAAATTAGAAGAATAAAAACTGGCGAAAATTGGAGCCAAGTGAAAATCTAAAAAACCGAAAATTTACCTCCATTTAGTAATATTGACGGTTTTATAGAATTACCAATTTTTATTGTATTTTCGTTTTTTGATAAGATTTTTTCTTTAAAATCCTAAAACTCGAAAAGCGTCAAGACAGCAACATTGTGATTCAATTTTTGTAATTGATAGCCGCTTTATCGCAAATTATTCAAGACTCCTATGAGAAAATTTTATCTATTTTTATTTTTAGTGTTTACGATTTCAGGTTTTTCTCAACAAGATGCTTGGGTCTATTTTAATGCAAAACCCAGCTCACAATTATATTTTGATTCGCCACAACAAATGCTTTCTCCAAGAGCATTAGATAGAAGAGCCAACCAAAATATTGTTTTAGATTTTAAAGATATTCCTATAGAACTCACTTATATCAGTCAAGTTAAAGCTACTGCAGGAATTATCGTAATGGCAAAGTCGAAATGGTTGAATGCAATTCATGTACGCGGTACGCAAGCGGAAATTAATTCATTAGCGCTTTTTTCATTTGTTAGTAAAATTGATTTTGCTGATAAATCATTAAATCAAACTAGTAAAATAGCGAAAGCTTTTAAGATAAAACAAGCTAATAAAACCAGTAAGACAAAAGTTGAGTATGCTTATGGTTCTTCTTCAAATCAAATCTTAATGCTTAATGGACAAGTATTGCACCAACAAAATTATACAGGTTCTGGGAAAATCATTGCCGTTATGGATGCAGGATTTCCTGGAGTAAATACAACACAACCTTTTCAAAGAATAAGAGATAACGGTAAAATTTTAGGCGGTTATAATTTTGTATTCAGAAATTCTAATTTTTATTCAGGAAATTCACATGGAACGTCTGTACTTTCTACAATGGCAGGTTATAAAGAAAATTCTTTGATTGGAACAGCGCCAGATGCCTCTTATTATTTGTTTATAACGGAAGATAATAACTCTGAAAATCCTGTTGAAGAATCGCTTTGGGTCGAAGCAGCAGAAAAAGCAGATAGTTTAGGTGTTGATATTATTAATACGTCTTTAGGGTATTTTGACTTTGATAATCCAGCTTATAATCACACCTATAACCAAATGAATGGAGTAACAGCATTCATGTCTCAAGGCGCGGAAATAGCATTTAGCAGAGGAATGATTATTGTTACTTCTGCAGGAAATTCTGGTAGTTCTTCTTCAGACCCACATGTTGCTGTTCCTGCAGATGCAGTTTCGGTAATTGCAGTTGGCGCTGTAAATTCATCTAAAAATAGAGTTTCATTTAGTTCAATAGGTCCCACTTTTGATCAAAGAACAAAACCAGAGGTTATGGCACAAGGGCAAGATGCTGTTGTTTCAGATGCTTATGGGAATATTGTAACGGCAAATGGAACATCATTTTCTGGTCCTATAATGGCCGGAATGGTGGCGTGTTTGTGGCAGGCATTTCCGCAAAAGACAAATCAGCAAATTAGAGAATTAATACTCAAATCATCGGATAAATTCTTAACAGCCAATAATCAGTATGGGTACGGAATTCCTGATTTTGGACTGGCTCTAACGAATCAGTTGCATTCGGAATCTTTTTTGAAGGATGAGTTTATTATTTATCCCAACCCTGCCAGTGATTTTGTTTATGTTTCTTTGCCAGCAAAATTTGAAACAGGCACACTATTTATGTATTCTATATCTGGACAAAAAATTTCAGAACAAAAAGTAACCCCTCAATCAGCAATAGTTTCATTAAAGACCTTAGAGAGAGGAATCTATCTTTATAAATTAGAATCTGATGGTTTTTCTAAATCAGGGAAAATAATAAAAAAATAACAGCATTAATAGCAGATGAATAAAATTACCGAACTTTTTAAAATTAAATACCCGATTATTCAAGGAGGAATGATTTGGAATAGTGGTTATAAATTAGCAAGTGCAGTAAGTAATGCTGGTGGATTGGGCTTGATTGGTGCAGGTTCTATGTATCCCGAAGTATTACGAGAACACATTCAAAAATGTAAAAAAGCCACTGTTAAACCTTTTGGGGTTAATGTTCCCATGCTGTATCCCAACATCGAAGATATAATGAAAATTATTGTGGAGGAAGGCGTGAAAATTGTTTTTACATCCGCAGGAAACCCAAAAACGTGGACCTCATTTTTGAAAGAAAATGGTATTACAGTTGTTCATGTTGTTAGTAGTTCTTTATTTGCTTTAAAAGCACAAGATGCAGGCGTAGATGCTATTGTTGCTGAGGGATTTGAAGCAGGAGGACATAACGGAAGAGAAGAATCAACAACATTGGCGCTCATTCCTATGGTGAAAGAAAAAATTACAATTCCATTGATTGCTGCAGGAGGTATTGCCACAGGCAGAGGAATGTTGGCCGTCATGGCTTTAGGTGCTGATGGAGTACAAGTTGGAAGCAGATTTGCTGCATCCTTAGAATCATCAGCTCATGACAATTTTAAAAATACGATTATAAATGTGACTGAAGGTGGAACTCAATTGACATTAAAGGAACTTGCTCCCGTTCGATTAATAAAGAATAAGTTTTATCAAGATATTCAAAATTTATATGAAAAATCTCCAACAAAAGAGGAATTAGTTGCGTTATTAGGAAGAGCAAGAGCAAAAAAAGGAATGTTTGAAGGCGATTTAATAGAGGGCGAATTAGAAATAGGACAAATTGCAGGAATTATTCATGAGATAAAACCAGCAGGTGAAATCATTGAAGAAATGATTTTAGATTTTGAAAGTGCAAGAAAAGAAATGAATAATTTTGAATTTTAAAGAATGACAATAATTAAAAGATATAGTATTTTATTTTTTTTGATCCTAGGACTACAACAGTCTTTTGGGCAAACTTACAAGTTTAAAACATCAGGTTTTAGCGTTTTAGAAAAAAATGAAAAAGGAAAATGGGGAAAATGGTCAGATTTAAATCTGGTCAATGTTATGGTTACTTTAGATACTAATAAAAGTAGAATAGTAGTTTATTCTCAAATTATTCAACTTTTTGAAATTATAGATTACCAACCTATCGAGGAAAATGAAACGGATCTCGTATACTCATTCACCTGTAAGGACAATGAAGGAGTAGACTGTACGGTTTCTATTATTACCAGAAAAAAACAGGATAATAGAAAACAATTATATATCAATTATGGCAATAGGATAATAATGTACAATATTTTTAATATGTGATACCAGTTGAATTTATATAAAAATTCTCTAGTTGGTAAGGGAATAATAGATTGCTAAAGGATCTCAATGTCTTTTATAAAAGAATCATACTCTGAATAAAAAGCTTCTAAAGCGTTCATTTTTTCATTGTAAAACTCAAAAATTTCATCCCAATATTTTCTGTTGCTAACACCTACATTTAGTTTTTCAACCCAAATGCGACTAATAGTTTTGCCACTTTCTAGAGTATGCTCTTTTTCAAAAACCAAATCCTTAATGAATTCCTCGTTCAAAATATTTTTTAGTGCTTCAAGTTTTTCAAAATAAGCAAGTCTCTTTTCATCGCTTCTATGTTCTATGTCTATTAAAACTTGTGCTTTTTTATTATCTACATAAAATTTAAAAGAGAAATCTTTAATTTTAGTATCGTATAACACCCATTTACGCGGAAATTTTTCAGCAAATTCAATCCAGAATTCTCGCTTTAATCTTTGGTTTTCTTCTTTGCTGTACATTAGATATAAATTTGGGCATTAGAAAATTGGTGTACTTGTATTTTCTAACTATATTTAATATTAAATTTCAATGTGCAAAAATAGACTTTGATTATGGATTATCAAGAATTTTTACAATTTGTTCCAAAATTAATTGATGTATCACTTCCTGCATTTGATGCACATGTTAAAATGGGACCTTTAGAGCGATTACAACATTTAGAAAATATAGAACTTAGTGATAAAAAACCAAAAATGGCAGCAGTAATGATGCTTTTTTATCCTAAAGACAATAGTCCTCATCTCGTATTGATTGTAAGAAATGCTTACAAAGGTATTCATTCCGCACAAATTGCATTTCCCGGAGGGAAGTATGAGCAAGAGGATGAAGATTTTGCTTTTACAGCGCTTCGAGAAACCCATGAAGAAATAGGAATAGAACCAGATAAAATTCAAATTGTTAAATCATTCACGAAACTTTATATTACTCCAAGTAATTTTATGGTGTATCCTTTTCTAGGAATTAGTAAAGAAGAACTTACTTTTAATCTTGATCCTGAAGAGGTTTCAGCTATTATCGAATTGCCTTTAGCTGTTTTGTTAAATGATGCCATTGTTGTAAATACTACTATAACAACTTCTTATTTAGGTACAATCGACATTGCAGCTTTTGAAATTGATCATAATATTGTATGGGGTGCAACAGCAATGATGTTAAGCGAATTAAAAGATGTATTGAAACAAGTTTTTGATCCTTTAAATTGATTTTTAAATTAGGGTTTTAAATCAAAATCATCCAGTATTATTTTCGTAATATTGTAAATTAAATATATTAAAAATAAATAAATTCATGCGATTGTTTAAGCGAAATCCTTTTGGGCATATACTATTTATAAAAAAATGGTTAATTCGAATTTTTGGCGGAATAACGCATAGAAGATATAGAGGATTCAATGAATTGCAAATTGAAGGTTCGGAAATTATAAGAAATTTACCGGATACAAACGTGCTTTTTATTTCTAATCACCAAACTTATTTTGCTGATGTTGTAGCTATGTTTCATGTTTTTAACGCAAGTCTTAGCGGGCGAGAAGATAATATTAAAAATGTCTGTTATCTATGGCAACCTAAAATGAATATTTACTATGTTGCCGCTAAGGAAACTATGCAGGCAGGCTTGTTGACCCGAATTATGGCTTATGCAGGTGCGATTTCAGTAGAGAGAACTTGGCGTGCAAAAGGTGTTGATGTCTTAGAGAAAAAGGATTTTAATCCAGATGATACTGAAAATATCAAAATTGCATTAAAAGATGGTTGGGTGATCACCTTTCCGCAAGGAACAACTAAATCTTTTAAACCCGTACGTAAAGGGACCGCCCATATTATAAAACAACACCGTCCTATCGTAGTTCCTATAGTAATTGATGGTTTTCGTCGCTCATTTGATAAAAAAGGATTGCGCATGAAAAAGAAAGGAATTCTTCAATCCTTTATTATTAAAGAACCGCTAGATATTGATTACGACAACGATACTATTGATGAAATTGTTGAAAAAGTCGAGTATGCGATTGAACAACATCCTTCGTTCCTAAAAGTAATACCAGCTGAAATTATTAAAGAACAAGAGGAATTGAACAAAACTCGTAGATGGGAATATTAGAGTAAAATCTATATTTTTATATTTCTATTTAAATTTGATTTTTAAAAAATTTCCCTCAATCGCGTGGTTTAAAATGCAAATTTCACGAAGCATAATTTTATCATTAATTTCTAAAAAAAAACGCAGTTTAAAGAGTAGATGAAAAAGAATATAAAAGCCTTTATTAAAGAAATAATTCCAGTAATAGTTGGAATTTTAATAGCGTTGTACATCAATAATTGGAATGAAAATCGAAAAGACAAGAAATATATTAGTCAAATCTCTTCTTCAATTAATAAAGAGCTAAGTGAAACCAATAAGGATCTTATTGATAATCTAATTACTCAAAAATCTTTTGTTGATACGCTTAATTTTTATTCTCGAGATAATAAAATATCAGTACTTGATATAACAATTAAGTCAAAAGGAATTTATATTCCTGCAATAAAAATTAATTCTTTTAAAGCTCTTTCTAATTCAAAGATAGAATTAATGGAATACAGTAAAATATCGGCTTTAGCGAATATTGAAGAGCAAAAGGAAATTTTAAAAATGAAAACGGAACGATTGGTAGATTTTGTTTATTCAAATACGCAAGAAACTGGAAAAGATAAAAAAGAATTTATGAAACTATTAATGTTAGATATTATTAGTACAGAAAAAGCTTTACAAAAAGGAATTGAGAGTATTCTACCCAAATAGGCAATTGCTAACAATAGGTACAATAAGTCGAGGAAATCATACATAATTCAGAGTTATCTTTCGTTAGAAATTTTATTTTGGAAAAAACATTTCAATAATGAACATTGCCAATTTTTTAACTTCAAAATTGTAATAACGATTTTTAAGTTTCTAAAAGATAAATCTTTAAAACTCTAAATAGATTATTAGTAAATGCAGCTATCCGTCATTATACTCAATTTCAACGTTCGTTATTTTCTTGAAATCTGCGTTTTAAGTGTTCAAAATGCACTTTTGAAAATTGATGGTGAGATCATTGTAGTCGATAATAATTCACAAGACGATAGTTGTGAAATGATGAAGCAGCGTTTTCCAAACGTAAGGCTTATTAGAAATAATGAAAATTTAGGTTTCCCAAAAGGCAATAATATTGGCGTTGATCATGCCAAAGGAGAATACATTTGCATTCTTAATCCTGATACTGTTGTTGCTGAGGATACGTTTATTAAAATCTTGGCTTTTGCAAAATCACTTCATTCTCCGCAATTAAATGATTCTATTGGAATTATAGGGTGCAAACTTATTGATGGATCAGGAAATTTTTTACCAGAGAGTAAGCGTGGTGTTCCGACTCCGTGGGTCGCTTTTACCAAAATCATGAGTTTGTATAAATTATTTCCAAAATCCAGCCTTTTTGGTAAGTACTATGCAGAGCATTTAGATGAAAATGAAACTGGAAAAGTAGGTATTTTAGTAGGTGCTTTTATGGTAATGAAACGAGACTTATATCTTCAAGTAGGTGGCTTTGATGAAGATTGCTTCATGTATTCGGACGATATTGATTTGTCTTATGTTGTTTCTAAAAAAGGAAAATCAAATTATTATTTCCATCAAACTACTGTTATTCATTATAAAGGAGAAAGTACCATAAAGGATGGAACTTATATGAAACGTTTTCAAGAAGCAATGCATTTCTTTTATAAAAAGCATTTTAGTTCTGGAGGTCTTAAGTCTATATTTTTTTCACTTTTCATGAAAGTTGGAATTGTATTTTTTTCCTTTTCTAAAAAAATTCAGGGAGAATCTAAGATAAAAATGGGTCCAACATCATTTGTGCTTTATTCTTCTTCTGAGAAACTTGCAAAAAAATTGGCTTCGCTTTTGCAAAAAAAACTTTCATTTTATGACTTAAAAACAGAAAAAATGGTAATTTCGTCTTGTATTAAAAATCAAACAAATACCGAAATTATTTTAGATAATGAATTTATTTCTTTCAAAGAGAGTATTGAAGTTCTTGAATCTTTAAAAAATAAAGGATTTACCTTTAAAATTATACCAAAAAATGCTAATTTCTTAATAGGAAGTAATAATAGTAACGGAAGAGGCGAGATTATTAAAATAGAGTAAAAAAATGCATTTAATGTAATTTATAATTGAAATATTCAGTAATTTCGCAAACTGAAAATCAAAATCACCTTTTAGGTTAATAATATGGCAAGATTTGAATTAAAACTTCCTAAAATGGGAGAAAGCGTCGCAGAAGCAACTATTACAAACTGGTTGAAACAAGTTGGTGACAAAATTGAAGCAGATGAGGCGGTACTTGAAATTGCTACCGATAAAGTGGATAGTGAAGTGCCAAGTGAAGTTTCGGGAACTTTAGTTGAGCAGTTATTTGGAAAAGATGATCTCGTTCAAGTAGGTCAGACTATTGCAATAATTGAAACTGAAGATGGAGGACTGGTGTCAATTGTTAAAGAAGAAGTAGCTCCTGTAGCTGCGGCAGAAGTTACAAAAATGGTGGAAGCTGCAAAAGAAAGTGTTGCTGCTCTTGTTGATTTTTCTGATTCTGAGAAGTTCTTATCACCTTTAGTTAAAAATATAGCTAAAGAAGAAGGGGTTTCTGTTGCAGAACTAGCTGCAATTTCTGGAACAGGAAAAGAAGGAAGAGTTACAAAAAATGATATTTTAGAATACGTAAAAAATAGAGCTAATCAGCCGGTAGTTTCAACTCCAGTTGTTGCTGTTCCAAAAACTGTAG
>CBDUEE010000019.1:0-20370 GCA_965366105.1 uncultured Flavobacterium sp.
GGATATATTTGTATTTTAAATTTAAAAATTTAGCATATGAGTATAATTATCAAAATTCACGCAAGACAAATTTTCGATTCAAGAGGTAATCCTACAATAGAAGTAGATGTAATTACAGATAATGGTATCTTAGGAAGAGCTGCAGTACCATCTGGAGCTTCAACTGGAGAACACGAAGCAGTAGAGTTGCGTGATGGAGGAAAAGCCTATCTTGGAAAAGGAGTTTTGAATGCAGTGAAAAACGTAAATACGCTTATTGCTGAAGAACTTTTAGGAGTTTCTGTTTTTGAACAAAATTTGATTGATCAAATGATGATCGATTTAGACGGTACTCCAAATAAATCTAATTTAGGTGCAAATGCAATTTTAGGTGTTTCTTTAGCTGTTGCTAAAGCTGCTGCTAATGAGTTAGGTTTACCTTTGTATAGGTACGTGGGTGGTGTTTCGGCGAATACTTTGCCAATTCCTATGATGAACATCATTAATGGAGGATCACACTCTGATGCGCCTATTGCATTTCAAGAATTTATGATTTTCCCAGTTAAGGCGACATCTTTTTCTCATGCCATGCAAATGGGAACTGAAATCTTTCATAGTTTGAAAAAAGTGTTATCTGACAGAGGTCTTTCTACTGCTGTTGGTGACGAAGGTGGTTTTGCACCAAATCTTCCTGGTGGAACTGAAGATGCTTTAGATACTATCAAAAAAGCAGTTGAAAACGCAGGTTATACTTTTGGAGATGAGATCATGATTGCTTTAGACTGCGCAGCTGCAGAGTTTTATGTAAATGGTAAATATGACTATTCTAAATTTGAAGGTGAAACAGGAAAAGTTAGATCATCTGCAGAACAAGTTGATTATTTAGCTGAACTGGTTTCTAAATATCCAATTATTTCTGTCGAAGACGGGATGGATGAGAATGATTGGGACGGATGGAAATTGCTTACGGATAGAATAGGAGATAAAATACAATTAGTTGGTGATGATTTATTTGTTACTAATGTGGAGCGTTTGTCTACAGGAATCGAAAAAGGAATTGCTAATTCGATTCTTATCAAAGTAAATCAAATTGGTACTTTAACTGAGACTATAGCTGCGGTGAATATGGCTAAAAATGCTGGTTATACCTCGGTAATGTCACACCGATCTGGAGAAACCGAAGACAATACAATTGCAGACTTGGCAGTAGCTTTAAACTGTGGTCAAATAAAAACGGGTTCTGCTTCTCGTTCTGATCGTATGGCAAAATACAATCAATTATTAAGAATTGAAGAAGAATTAGGAGATATTGCTTATTTTCCTGGTAAAAATGCTTTTAAAATAAAATAATTTTTATTTGACTTTTTATAACAAAAAAACTGTT
Organism: uncultured Flavobacterium sp.; assembly: GCA_965366105.1. Taxonomy (GTDB): domain Bacteria; phylum Bacteroidota; class Bacteroidia; order Flavobacteriales; family Flavobacteriaceae; genus Flavobacterium. The sequence continues at coordinate 1,364 of CBDUEE010000019.1, forward strand.
CCTCAAAAAGGAACAGTTTTTTTGTTATATTTAACATATTGAATATAGTATTCTCTTTTTATTTAATGTTAAATTCCTTAGATTTGGTAAATTATTATTTTTAAAAGTTTATTTCAATTATATTATGTCGAAAACAGCAATATTAGAGGTTGATAGTGAGAGATTTGAGCTACCTGTTGTTACAGGTAGTGAGAATGAAGTTGCTATCGATATTAGTAAATTACGTGACTTATCAGGGATGATAACTCTCGATCCAGGTTACAAAAATTCAGGTTCATGTACTAGTGAAATTACTTTTCTAGATGGCGAACTTGGAATTTTGCGTTATAGAGGCTACTCAATTGAAGATTTAGCCGAAAAAGGACATTTTCTTGAAGTTTCTTATTTAGTTATTTTTGGTGAATTACCTACGGTAGACCAATTAGACCAATTTGAAAAAGATATTAGAAGACACACTTTAGTCAATGAGGAAATGAAAAACATCATTGATGGTTTTCCTAAAACGGCTCATCCAATGGGTGTTTTGGCGGCACTGACAAGCGCATTGACCGCTTTTAATCCAAAATCTGTTAATGCCGAGAACCAAAAAGAAATGTATGAAGCAGTTTGTAAAACCATGGGTAAATTCTTGGTTATTGCAACATGGACCTATAGAAAAAGTATGGGTTATCCTTTAAATTATTACGATAATACAAAAGGATATGTACAAAATTTCATGCGCTTAATGTTTGAATTGCCTAATGAACCTTACAAGCCAAGTCAGATAGTTATTGATGCTTTAGATAAATTATTTATTCTTCATGCTGATCATGAGCAAAACTGCTCTACATCCACAGTAAGAATGGTGGGTTCTTCTCATGCAGGTTTATTCGCATCAATATCAGCGGGTGTTTCAGCACTTTGGGGACCATTACACGGAGGAGCAAATCAAGCAGTTCTTGAAATGTTGGAAGAAATTCACAGAACTGGTGGTGATGCAGATAAATATTTAGCAAAAGCAAAAGATAAAAATGATCCATTTCGATTAATGGGTTTTGGTCATAGAGTGTATAAAAATTTCGACCCGAGAGCCAAAATTATCAAAAAAGCAGCTGATGAAGTTTTATTAACTTTAGGTGTAGATGATCCTATTCTTGCTATTGCCAAAAAATTAGAAGAATCAGCACTTGTAGATGAGTATTTTGTTTCTAGAAAACTATATCCAAATGTAGATTTTTACTCTGGAATTATATATAGAGCTTTAGGAATTCCTACTGACATGTTTACAGTAATGTTTGCTATAGGACGTTTGCCAGGTTGGATCGCACAATGGAAAGAAATGCGTGAAAATAAGGAGCCTATAGGAAGGCCACGACAAATTTATACAGGGCACCCATTGAGAGATTTTGTGCCATCTGATAAAAGATAATACAATCAATTTAAAAAGCTTCACTAATTTATTGTGAAGCTTTTTTTATATTTGCCAAAAGCTAAATATACATGTTAGAAATAAACATAAATAATGAAACTTCAAGACTGAGAGTTGTAGTTCTGGGGTCAGCAGTTCATAATGGCCCAGCACCAAAGCGGGAAGAAGCCTATGATCCAAAATCATTGGAACACATTATAGCAGGAACCTATCCGCAGGAATGTGATATGGTGAATGAAATGGAAGCGTTTTATGCAGTGCTAAAAAAATATGATGTAACTGTTTTTCGTCCAGAAAATATTGAAAACTACAATCAGATATTTACAAGAGATATTGGTTTTGTAATTGGTGATGTTTTTGTAAAATCAAATATTTTACCTGATAGAGAACGAGAATTGGGTGCGATTCAATATATAATTGAACAAATAGATGGCAAAAAGGTAGTTCGCCCTCCAGAGGAAGTTCATATCGAAGGAGGCGATGTGATGTTGTGGGGTAATTATATTTTTATTGGAACTTATAAAGGAAGTGATTATAAGGATTATATTACAGCGAGAACAAATATACAAGCAGTTCAATATATTAGAGACCTATTTCCAAATAAAATTGTCAAAGAATTTGATTTAGTAAAATCTAAATTGGAAGCCCGTGATAATGCGTTGCATTTGGATTGTTGTTTCCAGCCAGTAGGGAAGGATAAAGCAATTATTTATAAAAATGGATTCCGTGAAGAAGCCGATTATTTATTTCTAGTTACTCTTTTCGGGAAAGAAAATTTATTTCATATTTCAAGAGATGAAATGTATAATATGAATTCAAACATTTTTTCTATTGATACTAATGTTGTAGTCTCAGAAAGAAACTTCACTCGACTTAATAATTGGTTGCGAGAAAATGGTTTTGTGGTAGAAGAAGTTCCTTATTTTGAAATTGCAAAGCAAGAGGGATTGTTGCGATGTTCTACTTTGCCATTAATTAGAGAAACTCCATAAGACATTAGACTAGAGTCAAATCAGAATATATAAAGAGTATTAAAAGTAAATAAATCCCTTTTTTGGGTTGGTATTATGAAACAAACTACAAATTCGATAGTAATGATTCGCCCAGTGGCGTTTCGAATGAATGAGCAAACGGCCGTGAATAATTATTATCAAAAAGTTTTAGATGGACTTTTGCCAGCGACTGTTAATGCAAAGGCACAACAAGAATTCGATACTTTTGTCGAAAAATTACGTGCTGTTGGTGTTGATGTAACCGTTGTTGACGACACTTTAAATCCAGATACTCCTGATAGTATTTTTCCAAACAATTGGATTTCTTTCCATGAAAATGGAGATGTTGCAATGTATCCAATGTTTGCCGAAAATCGTCGCGAAGAACGTCGCGAAGAAATTTTAGATCTATTAGAAGACAAGGGTTTTGTTATCAATAATATAGTAGATTATACTTTTGCAGAAGAGGACGTCTTTTTCCTTGAAGGCACAGGAATTTTGCTACTAGATAGAACAAATAGAAAAGCGTATTGTGTTTTATCTCCACGAGCCGATGAAGAGTTGTTTATTGAATTCTGTGAGGATTTTGATTATGCACCAGTCATTTTTGAAGCCTTTCAAACTGTTGATGGCGAACGGAAACTAATTTATCACACCAATGTAATGATGTGTTTGGGAGAAACATTTGCAGTGATTTGCGCAGATTGCATTGATGATAAAAAAGAACGCAAAATGGTTCTAGATAATCTGAAAGAAAATAATAAAGAAGTGATTTTAATTACGGAGGCTCAAGTGAATAATTTCGCAGGGAATATGCTAGAAGTTCGTGGATCAAATGATAAAAGATATTTGGTTATGAGTGCTGCAGCGCATCAATGCTTGACGCCAAAACAAATTGAACAACTGGAAAAGCATGCTGAAATATTAAGTTCAAGCTTAGATACAATAGAAGCTTGTGGCGGAGGAAGTGCCAGATGTATGATGGCGGAGATTTTTCTTCCAAGAAATTGATTTAAAAACGCTTTGTCAAGGATCTCATTCCTGTCAGAGCGTTTTTTTTTATGTTATAAATTAGCTTTTATAATATTGACAATTGCACTTACAATATATTGAATTCCTATTGCAATTACAATAAAACCAACAATCCTTGATATAGCTACAATTCCAGAAGCACCTAGAATTTTTGCTAAATAATGAGCACTTTTAAGGATGATAAAGATAGTCACAGCAATGGCAAGAATAGCAAGTGATGAGAGTATAATTTCCATTGTTGTATTGTGTTCCTGATAAAATGCAATAAGTAAAGAAATAGAACCAGGACCAGCAAGCATAGGAATAGCAAGTGGCGTCAAGGCAATGTCATTTCTTTTTTGCGCATCAGTTTCTGCTTTTTTACTGATACCTCTCTTTTTATTAAATTTTCCAGAAAGAAGCGAAAACCCAGAACTTACAATAATGATCCCTCCGGCAATTCGCAACGCATCGATACTAATACCAAAGAAAATCAAAACATATTGGCCTATAAAAAAAGAAACAATCAAAATGATAAATACATTGATCGCCGTCCATAAAGAAATTCTTGAACGTTCTTTCTTAGTATCATTTTGAGTGAGTCCTACAAAAATAGGAACAGTACCAATCGGGTTTAATACCGAAAAAAGAGCGACAAATAGATAAATAAATAAATCCATGTTTTGTTTTTAAGATAGCAAAAATACTCTTTTTTTACTTTTTAATGTTATGCTACTGTTTTTTATTGATTTAGAACAAATCCTTAAAATAACTAAACAAATACCGCTTTTTGATTACTTTTGCTAAATACAATTATAGAAAATGATAAAGAATAAAAAAACCTTGGTTCTTGGAGCCACAACTAAGCCAGACAGATATGCTTTCAAAGCAATAACAATGTTAGTAGACAAAGGACATTCTGTGCTTGCACTAGGACAAAATGCTGGTGAGGTTGCGGGTATAAAGATCCAAACTAAAGCCATTCCGCTAAAAAATATCGATACTGTAACCTTATACTTAAACCCAACACGTCAGCGTGATTATTATAATTATATTGTAGAGGCAAAGCCAAAACGTGTAATTTTTAATCCTGGCACAGAAAATCCAGAATTCTACCAGTTATTGAAACTAAATGACATTAAGGTTGAAGTAGCCTGTACATTAGTATTGTTGACTACAAACCAATATTAAATTTTTCAGGAGCTTTTTCCAGCTTTCCGCTGTATCTTTTCTTGTTCCGTTCTATAAAACGGAACAAGAAAAGGATGCCACTTCAATCTGGGCTAAAATTAACCCTATTCCTGTTCCTAACATTTTTGACGGTTTACTTTAGAATCCAATAAAATAATAAGCTAATTTACAAAGATCATTTTGTTAACGAAAGCACGTTCATTAAAAAAATCAAGAAATTCTCGCTCATTAAATAGATTTTTGCTGCAATTTCTTATCCATATTTAACGAGACAAAAGCTTTTAAGTTTAAACGTTAAGCAGTGATTCTATTTTTAAAAAGGCTAATCGTCTACAGACTATGATTTTTCTTCATGACTTCATCATGTAAAAATTCTTCAAATTTTCAAAATATCTAATTTTCAAATTGACTACTTTTGTAAGTATGGAATTTTCTTCGAAATTAATAGAAAAAGCAGTGAATGAGATGTCTCAATTACCAGGAATTGGCAAAAGAACAGCATTGCGATTGGTTTTACATTTATTAAAACAACCCAAGGAACAAACAGGTTTTCTTTCACAAGCCTTAGTTGCTATGCGTGAAGATATTAAATATTGTTCTAGTTGTCATAATATTTCTGATAGTTTGATGTGTGAAATTTGTGCTAACAAAAGTCGAAATCAACATATAATTTGCATTGTCGAGGACATTCGCGACGTAATGGCAATTGAAAATACAGGTCAGTTTAGAGGGATTTATCATGTTTTAGGAGGTAAGATTTCTCCAATAGACGGTGTTGGCCCTAGCCAATTAAACATAATTACTTTAGTTGAAAAGGTAAAGTCGGGAATTGTAAACGAAATTATTTTTGCTCTAAGCTCAACGATGGAGGGCGATACAACTAATTTTTATATTTATAAGCAAATTGCTGATTGCGAAATAATTATATCGACAATTGCCAGAGGAATTTCAGTAGGTGATGAGCTGGAGTATGCTGATGAAGTTACCTTGGGAAGAAGTATTTTACAAAGAATTCCATTTGAAAGAGCTTTTAAAAATAATTAATAGATTTATAGAATAGCGATGGTTTCAAATCATAAATGAAAAGCTATATTTGTTGCTTAAAAAAATAGTAAAAATGAGCAAATCCTTACTCTGTTTGTGTCTAGTTATTAGTGTGTTACTTTCTTCTTGTATTCCAACAAAGGATTTAATTTATCTTCAGAAAAAAGACAGCTCACAGACAGATATTGCAATTTCAGCAGTAGAAACGAAGCCCTACCGATTACAGATTAATGATGTTTTGAGTATTACAATAAAAGCAATAGATCCCAAATTAGTCAGTATTTTTAATACTACAAATGGCGATGCCTCTTCTGGTAAATCAGAGTCTGGATTATATTTTGATGGTTTTACAGTTGATGATCATGGTAATATTCGTATTCCAGTTTTGGGGGACTTAAATGTAATTGGTTATACGCTAGAGGAAGTTAGAATACGCGTTGAAAAGCAATTGTTAGCAGAATATTTCAATAAAGAAGCTAATGTTTTTGTCACTGTAAAGTTAGCAGGTTTTCGCTATACCATCAATGGAGAAATAGGTGGTCCAGGTACCAAAACCTTATTTCAAGAACATGTGAATATTATGGAAGCCATTGCAAATGCTGGAGATATTACAATTACTGGAGATCGAAAAGCAGTTACAATCATGCGAAAAACTCCAACTGGGGTTCAAATGCATGATCTCGATCTCACGGATATAAATGTAATGAAATCACCATATTTTTATCTACAACCTAATGACTATGTTTACATTAAACCATTGAAACAGAAAACCTGGGGAACGGGAAAAACGGGTATAGAATCATTGGGGACAATTATTACTTTGTTATCTTTAGCCACAACGACTTTTTTGCTCTTAAAAAAATAAAAACCCAAAATAAAAAATGTTAGATATAAAAGATTTTTCAATTTTTGAAAATCAAGTCAATTTTGACTTTAAAGGTTTTTTGATAAAAATTGGAAGTTATTGGAAGTGGTTTTTGATTAGTTTATTAATCACTTTTACAATTGCCTATCAAGTTAACATACGCAAAGAGAAAATCTATGGTATGGAGACGCTTATTGCCGTAAAGGAAGAAAGTAATCCACTTTTCACATCAAACACGAGTTTAGTTTTTAACTGGGGTGGAACTTCGGATCAGGTTGAGACTATTTCAACCACGTTACAATCCCGGTCACACAATGAATTAGTAGTTGATAAACTACAATATTATATTGATTACTTGGTTCAGGGAGAATACAATTTAGTTGATGCTTTTGGTGCAGTTCCTTTTTATGTCAATATTGATAAATCAAAAGGGCAACTCTCAGGTGTCCTTATTGGGATTAAGTTTTTGAGTGAAAATGAATATGAAATTAGAATTCCATTTGTGAATCCTAGTGTTTCAGTAGTAACCTATTCTAATAATTCGTACAGCAATACGGCAGTTGAAACTGGTGATTTTGTCAAAAAGTATAAAGTAGGAGAGCAGGTATCCCTACCTTTCTTAAATTGGAAATTACAAATAAATGATAATCCAGGATTCTATAAAGGAAACGAGTACTTTGTGCGTTTTAATGATTTTAACGGAACGGTAGCTGCTTACAAAGGGATCAATGTTCGTTCAGATGATAAAGGGGGTTCTATAATCACTTTAGGAATGCAAGGAACCAATAAAGCTAGAATGGTCGAATATTTGAACGCTACTGTCAAGATGTTGATCAAAAGACAATTGGATAGTAAAAATCAGTTTGCCACGAACACTATTGCTTTTATTGACAGTACCTTAGTTACAATGGAATCCCAGCTAAAGGAAACAGGTAACGAATTGAAAACATTCAGAAAAGGTAAAAATATTTATGATGTTGAGGACGGTGGAGCTAAATTCTCAGAGAAAATTTTAGAATTTGATGTAAAGAAAGATGAAGTAAATCGCAAAATGGCGTATTATAATTCTTTAAAAGCCTATCTTAAAAACAGTGTAAATTATGCTAAACTTCCAGCACCTTCTGTAGCGGGAATTGAAGATCCAAATATTGTTGTTAATGTTTCAAAGCTGATAGCACTATCTACACAAAGATCTGAAATGGCTTATGCGGTAAAAAGCGACAAGATATTCAAAGATTTTGATAATCAAATGGAAGCCATAAAAAAAGTGCTTCTCGAAAATATAGCAACTGCTAAAAGTTCATTACAGTATGATTTAGCGGTAGTAAGCAGTAAGATAAACGAAACAGAAAGTACGATAAAAAGACTTCCTGAGGAGCAACAAGAACTAATTAAGATTAAAAGGAAATATGATTTAAGCGATAATATCTATAGCACCTTTCTTCAAAAAAGAAGTGAGGCAGATATTGTTAAAGCTGCAAATTTATCGGATATTCATTTTATAGATCCTGCAAAAGATGTGGGTGGTGGACTGCTAGGGCCAAAAACTTCAGTAAACTATGTGTTAGCTTTATTTATTGGAATCCTCATTCCATTGCTATTTGTCTTCGCCGCTTTCTTTATTAATAATTCGGTTCAAAATGCTGAGGATATTAGTAAAATGACAAAAATTCCTTTGATAGGTGTGGTTGGGGTAAATAAAGACAGTACTAGTTTAGCCGTTTTTGAGAAACCTAAATCCGCTTTGTCAGAGTCTTTTAGAGCGATTCGTTCCTCGCTTCAGTTTTTGTACAAAAAACAAAATGTTGATGGAGCCAAAACCTTGATGATAACTTCTTCGATAAGTGGTGAGGGAAAAACATTTTGCTCTATAAACATCGCTACAGTATTTGCCTTGAGCGAGAAAAAAACAGTAATAATCGGTCTCGATTTAAGAAAACCTAAACTGGCTGCGGAGTTTAATTTATCTAATGAAATAGGGGTTGTCAACTATTTAATTAAACAAAAAACAGTTGATGAAATTATAAATCATACCCATATTCCTTATCTAGACGTTATTTTATCTGGGCCCATTCCTCCCAATCCTTCAGAAATGATTATAAGTGAAGGAATGAAAGAATTAATTGAAGAATTAAAGAAAAAGTACGATTACATCATTCTAGATACGCCTCCTGTTGGCTTGGTTTCTGATGCGTTAGAATTGGCTCAATATTGCGATGTAACGCTATATATAGTAAGACAGAATTTCACCAAAAAAGAAATGATTACTTTATTAAATAATCGAGTGAAACGGGGCGAGTTGAACAATACGAGTATTATTTTGAATGGTTTAGAAAATAAAGCAAAATACGGAACTGGTTATGGCTATGGATACGGTTATGGAGCGTATGCAAACGGATATTATGAGGAAGAGAAGCCAAATAGTGTTTATCAAAAGATAGCCAGAAAAATATTAAAAAAATAAAGCGACTAGCGGATTTTTTTTTTAAAACAGTATAAAATGAAAGAGGAAAAACAAAAAGTAATTTTAATTACGGGAGGAGCTGGATTTATAGGTTCTAATCTTTGTGAATATTTTTTATCAAAAGGGAATAAAGTCGTTTGTTTAGATAATTTTGCTACAGGTCACAGACATAATTTAAAAGATTTTATAAACGACTCTAATTTTACGTTGATAGAAGGAGATATTCGCAATGCTGCGGATTGTGTTACTGCTGTAAGAGGTGTCGATTATGTTTTACACCAAGCAGCTTTAGGTTCTGTTCCAAGATCTTTAAATGATCCTGTTACAACTAATGATGTAAATGTTAGTGGCTTTTTGAATATGTTGGTGGCTGCAAGAGATGAAAAAGTAAAACGATTTGTTTATGCGGCAAGTTCCTCTACTTATGGAGACTCTGAGTCATTACCAAAAATAGAAGAAGTTATAGGCAAACCACTTTCTCCTTATGCTATAACAAAATATGTAAATGAGTTATATGCCGAAATTTTTAGCAAAACCTATGGTCTAGAAACAATTGGGTTGCGCTATTTCAATGTTTTTGGACGCAAGCAAGATCCTAATGGTGCTTATGCTGCGGTTATTCCAAAATTTGTAATGCAGTTGATGCAACACCAAAGCCCAAAAATAAATGGAGACGGTAATTATTCTCGTGATTTTACTTATATTGATAATGTGATTCAAATGAATGAATTGGCAATGTTAACCCAAAATCCAGAAGCTATTAATACGGTTTATAATACGGCTTATGGAGACAGAAATACGTTAAATAATTTAGTAGATTATCTTAAAGAGTTTTTATCAGACTTTGATCCAAAAATCAGCAATATTAATGTTGAATATGGACCTAACAGAGCAGGAGATATTCCGCATTCATTAGCAAGTATAGACAAAGCTAAAAAATTATTGGAGTATAATCCAAAATATTCTATGCAGCAAGGATTGAAAGAAGCGGTTGCTTGGTACTGGAATAATTTGAGGTAAACTTTTTAGTTATGAATTATGATTGTAATTTATTGTAACTCAACACAGATTGAAGATTGATAAGCCCTAGCATAGAGAGCAGGCGAAGCGAACTCAGCTTAAAATAGAAGTAAGTGAAATAGATAGTAAAAATCGTAATTTCACAAAAAATAAAGTACAAAGAAGAAACGAAAAAAATGAAAATCACAAAAATTTGTTGCATAGGAGCAGGATACGTTGGGGGACCAACTATGGCAGTGATTGCACAAAAATGTCCGCAAATCCAAGTTACAGTAGTCGACTTGAATCAAGAACGTATTGCAGCATGGAATGATAAAGATTTAAGTAATATACCTATATATGAGCCTGGTTTAGACGCAATTGTGGAAGAGGCCAGAGGAAGAAACCTATTTTTCTCCACCGATGTTGACAAAGCTATTGATGAAGCTCAAATTATTTTTATATCCGTCAATACACCTACAAAAACCTATGGTAAAGGTAAAGGTATGGCTGCTGATTTAAAGTATATCGAGTTGTGTGCAAGACAGATTGCAAGAGTAGCCAAGGATAATAAAATCGTAGTAGAAAAATCGACACTTCCAGTTAGAACTGCCGAAGCCATTAAAAGTATTCTTGATAATACGGGTAATGGGGTGCAATTTCAAATATTATCTAATCCCGAATTTCTTGCTGAAGGAACTGCTGTTCAGGATTTATTAAATCCAGATAGGATATTAATAGGTGGCGATACTACTTTTGAAGGACAGAAAGCCATACAATCATTGGTTGATGTATATTCTAATTGGGTAGCTGCTGATAAAATATTGACTACAAATGTATGGTCATCTGAATTGTCTAAGTTAACTGCAAATGCATTTTTAGCACAACGGATTTCCTCGATAAATGCAATGTCAGAATTATGCGAAAAAACAGGTGCTGATGTAAATGAAGTGGCAAAAGCCATAGGAATGGATAGTAGAATTGGACCTAAATTTCTAAAAGCATCTGTAGGTTTTGGAGGCTCTTGTTTCCAAAAAGACATTTTGAATTTGGTTTATATTGCTAAATCGTATGGATTGAATGAAGTCGCTGATTATTGGGAACAAGTAATTATTATGAACGATCATCAAAAAAGACGTTTCTCTAATAAAATTGTTCAAACATTATACAACACAGTTTCCGACAAGAAGATTGCTTTTCTGGGTTGGGCTTTCAAAAAAGATACTAATGACACTAGAGAGTCAGCTGCTATTTATATAGCGGATGATTTAATAAATGAGCACGCTAAAATTGCTGTTTATGATCCTAAAGTTTCAAGTAAAAAAATCATCGATGATTTGAATTATTTAGAAACAAGAACAGCAGCTAGTAATGCCAGTAGCATAACTTCTTATCAGGATCCTTATGAAGCGTGCCAAAACGCACATGCTATTGCAATTCTAACAGAATGGGATGAATTTAATACCTACGACTGGCAAAAAATTTATGATGCAATGCAAAAACCAGCTTTTGTTTTCGATGGCAGAAATTTGTTAAATGGTGCCGATTTACGAGCTATTGGATTTGTATATCAAAGAGTAGGTTCGTAAGTTAGTCGTAAAGATTTAAGATAAGAAAACTAATTACGACACTGAGGTACAAAGTACTGAAAACCGAAAACCGTCTCACAAAAAAATAAAAGCATGAATTGGTATGTAGTTTATACAAAACCCAAATGGGAGAAAAAAGTTGCAGAACAATTAACAAAAAATGGAATAGAGTGCTATTGTCCATTAATTACACAAATAAGACAGTGGTCTGATAGAAAGAAAAAAGTAGAAGTTCCACTTTTTAATTCCTATGTTTTTGTTCATTTAGCTGAATCAGAACGGAATTCCGTATTTCAGTCCGCTGGAGTAGTACGGTATTTGTTTTGGCTTGGAAAACCTGCTATTGTGCGAGAAGAAGAAATTAGTGTGATAAAAAAATGGCTGAATACAGAGGATAATGCTGATTTAGTGTTAGAGTCTTATAAAATTGGTGATTCTATTCTACTAGATTCGGGACCATTCTCTACCCAAAAAGCCATAGTGCAGGAAGTAAACAATACGCATTATATATTAGTTTTAGAATCCTTAGGATGTGTATTGAAAATGAAAATAAAATAATTGGATTTTATCATATTTTTTCGCAATACTTTTCAAACAGTTGTAAGTAATACAAATAATTTATTTACAATACGGATTAATAGACGATTAGAATGATTTAATAATAAAAGATGACAACTATAAAGATAAATCTATTGTAAGACATCAAGTAAGCTAAAACATATATGCGTGATAGGTCTTACAGGCTAAAATCCATAGTAATTTTTTTTATTACTTAAAAAATCAAATAACCGAAAGGAATTAGACTATAACTTATATGCTCTTATATGGTAAAAAAAACATACCATCAATTTGTTCTCCACATCAATTACGATCTATTTCTGTAAAATTTAATGCAAATAAAAAACAGTGTACAAAGTCCTATTGTAAGCTATTTTTTTATAGTCTAGACAAATTTAATACTATATAGCAAAAACAGGTTATAATACAATGCTGACTCACTATATTTGTATTCTCGAAAAAGAAGAATTCAAACTATTTATTTAGACTACAATTGCAAATAAAATCGAATGATAATTAGCAATCCTGTCAGATATTATTTTAAAACAAATGAAATCTAATTTAAAAATAGCAGTCATTGGTCTCGGATACGTAGGGTTGCCTTTAGCGCGATTGTTTGCCACCAAGCATTCAGTGGTAGGATTTGATATAAATGAAATACGGGTAGCCGAATTGAAAGCAGGTACCGATGCAACACTTGAAATTAACTCACAATCGCTACAAAAAGTATTGGTAGACCAACCAGGAAATACCATTGGTTTGTACTGCACATCAAATTTAGAAGATTTACAGGGGTGTAATTATTACGTTGTTACCGTTCCTACTCCAGTAGATAAAAATAATCGCCCAGATCTAACGCCTTTATACAAGTCAAGTGAGTCTGTTGGTAAAGTATTAAAAAAAGGAGATATTGTTATTTATGAGTCAACTGTTTATCCAGGAGTAACAGAGGAGGAATGTGTTCCGGTACTAGAACGAGTTTCTGGACTGAAATTTAATATTGATTTTTTTGTAGGATACTCTCCAGAGCGCATCAACCCAGGAGACAAAGAACATACCGTAGATAAAATCTTAAAAGTAACCTCGGGTTCTACACCTGAAATTGGTCAGAAAGTAAACAAATTATACCAATCGGTTATTACGGCAGGAACACATCTGGCACCTTCTATAAAAGTTGCCGAAGCTGCCAAAGTAATTGAAAACTCCCAAAGAGATATTAATATTGCTTTTGTAAATGAATTAGCTAAAATATTCAATTTAATGAATATTGATACTCAGGCTGTATTAGAAGCTGCCGGAACAAAATGGAATTTTTTACCATTCAAACCAGGATTAGTCGGCGGACATTGTATAGGTGTAGATCCCTATTATTTGGCGCAACGGGCTCAGGAATTTGGCTATCATCCAGAGATTATTTTGGCCGGGCGACGTTTGAATGATAGTATGGGAGAATACATTGCCTCCCAGATAATTAAGTTGATGATAAAAAAAGGAATATCTGTAAATGGTGCTACCGTTTTAATGTTGGGAATTACTTTTAAAGAAAATTGTCCTGATGTACGCAATACCAAAATAGTAGATGTCATTGCAGCTCTGTCAGATTATGGAATAGCAGTCACTATTTACGACCCATTAGCTAATCCAGATGCCGTGTATCACGAATATAAATTAAAAACAACTAAAGTGATACCCAATACAAAATTCGATACCGTTGTTTTAGGCGTAGCACACAAAGAGTTTTTAGAACTTGACTTAACCCAATTGCAAAAATCAAATAGTATTTTGTACGATGTAAAAGGGGTTTTAGGAGATTTGGTTGATGGACGATTATAAAATTAAATCCACTCCAAGGGAAGGCTGTGTAAAGCAGTATTTTAGAGATGGATCAATATCAAAACAGTTAATTGGTTTAAGATAAAATAGAGTAGCAAATGAAAATAGGAATTACTTTTAGTGCATTCGATTTGCTTCATGCAGGGCATATAAAAATGTTGGAAGAAGCAAAAAGACAATGCGATTATTTAATTGTGGCACTACAAACAGATCCCACGATTGATAGACCAGAGAAAAATAGACCGTCACAATCTGTTGTGGAGCGTTACATTCAACTAAAGGGTTGCAGGCATGTAGACGAGATAGTACCTTATGCTACTGAACAAGATTTAGAAGATATATTGCGCTCTTTTAAAATCGATGTCCGAATTATAGGGGACGAATACAAAGAGAAAAACTTTACCGGACGTAGTTATTGCGAACAAAAAGGAATCGAATTGTATTTTAATGTTCGAGATCATCGTTTTTCAAGCACCAGCCTTCGTAAAGAAGTGACCGAAAAAGAATTAAAGAATAATAATAGAGAAGTCTAAAGCTTTAAATTATAGGGTATGGAAAAGCATTCAATTACACACGTAATACTAACCGGTGGTGTCGGTAGTCGTTTATGGCCGCTGTCGCGCAAAAGTAAACCCAAGCAGTATCTTGATATTTTTGACGGAAAATCTTTGTTTGAAATGACTGTCGACCGCAATCGTAATATTGCGGACAAAGTAATGGTCGTTGGTAATATTGACAATTGCCATTTGAGCAAAAAAGTGTTAGAGAAATCAGAGACAGCGTATATTGATATCATTGAGTCTACCCCGAGAAATACCGCTGCAGCTATTGCTTTTGCAGCCTTCGCTTCACAACCAGAGGACATACTCATAGTCACTCCATCAGATCATATTATTGAGGAAATGCAACGGTATGAAGAAGCCATTCAGGAAGCTATCGAAAAAGCTTCTAAAGGGTATATTGTAACCTTTGGAATAGTTCCCACTAAACCCGAAACGGGATATGGTTATATTGAGCGCAAAGGGGATAATGTAATTTCTTTTAGAGAAAAACCAAACCAGGTTTCAGCACGTGATTTTATTGCCAAAGGAAATTTTCTTTGGAACAGTGGAATGTTCTGTTTTAAAGCAGAAGTGTTTTTAGAGGAGCTGAAAATGTATGCGCCAGAAGTTTACGAAAAATCAAAAATAGCTTGGGATAATAATAGTGAGGGAAATTTAGATTTAGAGATGTCACTTGATATTCCTTCCATAAGTATTGATTATGCTATAATGGAACGATCTAAAAAAATCAAAGTAGTATCGTCTCATTTTGAGTGGTCAGACTTAGGATCTTTCGAATCAGTATATGATTATTTGATTTCAATTGGCCATCCCGTAGATGAAAATGGAAATATGGTTATCGGAACCAATAATTACACCGCTTTTATAGGAGTCAAGGATACCATTTTTGTCCATACCGATACGGCAAATTTAATTTTGAAAAAAGAATTTTCTCAGGATGTAAAAAGCGTTTACAATAGCCTGGAACGTGTTCAATCCGAATTACTCGATTAAGCTCCTTAATAGTACTCAGGAACTCAAATATCCTAAATAAATTAAGCTAAAACTTATATGTTCTTATATTTTTTACAGGATTTAAATCCATAAAATGATTTTATTTTTGTTGTCTACAATTTCAAACAAAATAAAGAATTCCGTTAAAACGCATAGGACTTATAGGTTTAAAAAAACACAACATCCCACAACGCTTAAAATACGTGTTAATTGTAGTTTTTTTCCACATAGTAGGCAACTCCCAAACCCTAATTATTAGACTCAAACACTCACTTTATCTCACTAAATCTAGTGATTTGTGTATTAATAAAATTTTAATTACAAAAGCGTAGTTATTTGATTACTAGTAATTTGTTTGCAGCTTATTTTTATAACTAATTTTGATCTTAAACGATTGCCAAAACAAAATTTCTAATTTAAATTTTTAAGACTATATTTGCAAAAATGAGACCTATGCAGTTTTGTGTTTTACTGCAAAAAGAACAGCGTCTAAATAAATTTAAAAGTCAGTGAACCCGTAATGGGACTCACTACGGCGAAGCCATTTATACAGCTGAGGTTTTAGCCGTTTTAAAAAACAAATTATTGAAATTCAACCTAAACAAGTTAGTTTTATTTCAAAAAAATTCGACTACAAAATAGGCATTCCCTAAAATAGATTATATTTACTTAGTGCCATTATTCTCCAATACAATACACATGAAAAAAATTATTACTGTCGTTATTCTCTTTATATCTCTTTTTCAGTCAGCAAACGTGAGGGCTCAGGATTTATTAAAAAGTAAGGATTTAAGCACCGTAAAAGTTGATTATTTATCCGATAGTGATATTAATAAAATAAAAGCGCAGCTAATGTCCAATAATATGACAATTGAGCAAGCGGAACCAATGGCTTTGTCGAAAGGGATGTCGGCCAGCGAATTTGCAAAATTGAAAGCACGCTTGGCAATGCCAAATTCTAAGAAAGACAACCTGAAAAAAGGTAACGAAAATGAAGGTGAGGATGAAAACACCAAAAAAGACTATGGTCGAAAACAAGAGAAAATTGTCAATAATAAAGTCAAAGATTCTATAAATGCCCTAATTTTTGGATCCGAATTGTTTGATAATCCAATTTTAAATTTCGAACCCAATTTAAAATTAGCGACTCCTGTCAATTATACGTTGGGGCCTGGTGACGAGTTGCAAATTAGTTTATACGGAATACAAGAATTTAACGCTAGTATTCCAGTAAGCGTCGAAGGAAAAATCAGCATTCAATATGTAGGCGATATCGCCGTTTCGGGAATGACAATCGAAGCCGCAACTCAGAGGATCAGAGCGGCAATGAGCAGAGTCTACAGTACTTTGGCATCCGGACAATCCCAAGTAAGTGTGAGCTTAAGTAGCATTCGAACCATCAAAATAACAGTAATTGGAGGTAAGCAACCGGGTAATTATTCGGTATCGTCTTTAGCAACGGTGTACAACGCACTGCATTTAGCAGGGGGGCCAGGGAAAAATGGAAGTTACAGAAATATTGAATTGATTCGCAACAATAAAGTACAGGCTAAAATTGATCTCTATAAATTTTTGGTCAATGGCGATCAAGCTGCAAATGTAGGTTTAAAGGACAATGATGTAATCAGAATTCCAGCCTATAGTCAAAGAGTGACTATGGAGGGAGAGCTAAAACGTCCCGGAATTTTCGAAATGAAAACGGGAGAGACGTTTGCCGATCTTCTGTCTTTTGCCTCTGGGTTCAATGAGTTTGCATACACAGCATCCGTTAATATTTTACAAAAAACAGGCAAAGAATTCAAAGTACGGGATGTTAAGGAAAGCGAATTTAAAAGCTACCAACCCAAATCTGGTGACGTAGTTAAAGTTTCTAAAATCTTAAACCGATTTGAGAACCGTATCAAAATAGAAGGAGCTGTCTTTAGACCAGATTTTTATTCTTTCACAGAAGGAATGCACGTGTCTGATTTAATAACGCGTGCTGAAGGACTAAAAGAAGATGCCTACAGCAAAAGAGGAACTATCATTCGCTTAAAATCAGATTTAACAACGGAGATTGTAAATTTTAATGTTATAAAAGCACTTTCGGGTGATTCCAATGAAGACCTACTCTTGAAGAGAGAAGATATTGTAAATATATATTCTATTTTAGATTTTAGAGAAGAGTATAAAGTAACCATAGATGGCGAAGTAAAAAAACCAGGAGAGTATGAGTATTATGAAAACCTAACCTTAAATGATTTAATTGTTCAGGTGGGTGGCTTGACAGGTTCGGCTTCCAAAAGGGTAGAAGTAGCGCGCATGATCACTTCAGAAGAAATAGATGATACTAATCCTAATAAAGCGGAACTGTTTACAATTGAGATTAGCCCTAATGACAACGAGCAAGCAAAAAATTTCGAATTAAAACCCTTTGACGTGGTGAGTATTCGTAAAATGGCAGTTTATGAAAAACCAGAATCAATTACTATTTCAGGAGCAGTAAATTATCCTGGTAAGTATGCTTTGGTCAACAAAAAATCAAAGGTATATGATTTAATTCAGAGAGCAGGAGGCTTAACCTCGGTGGCAAACACGGATGGTGTAAAAATAAAAAGACCAATTCAAGCGAAGCAAATTGAAGATCTTGAAAATGTTAATTTAAATTTGGGTAAGAAAGATAGCATTCAAAACAAATTAGAAAAAAAATTAAAAGAAGAGGTTAAATTTGCAACTATTCCTTTGGATTGGAAAACAATCTTAAAAGATCAAAATAATGCAGCCAACGTAACTTTGTTTGCAGGAGACGAAATTGAAGTTATTACTTTTAATGAAGGAGTAAAAGTAGCAGGAAACGTGGTATTAACATCAGAGATTCCGTATCAAAAAGGACGTTCTGTCAAATATTATCTGGATGCTTCTGGTGGTGTCGATGCCAAAGGCTGGAAACGAAAAGCATACATCATCTATCCAAACGGAAAAGCAGCGGTAACAAGTTCGTTCCTTTTTATTAGATCATATCCTAAAGTAAAACCAGGTTCCCAAATAATAGTTCCAGAAAAACCCGAAGTTAAAAAGACAAGTACAGGAGAATTAGTTAGTATAGCAGGAGTATTCACAAGTTTAGCAGGTATAATAATTGCAATACTAAGAAAATAGTTGTTTTTTTTAAGGTAAGAAGTTTCAGTTATACGGTACCAAAAAGGTATCTGTTAAGAATTTTATATTAAACTCAATGAGTTATCAAAATACAGTATGTTATAGCGTAATTCAAACACTTAAAACCCAACAACAATTGATAACACTGTTACCCTAAACTTGTCGAAGGGTACATACACTCTCACACAACTAGACGAAAAACGGATAACACACAACCGACAACAATAGTTTTGACTGCATACGTATTGCACAACCAGACGATAACAAAGAACTGACAACAAAGAACTGACAACAAAGAACCCACAACCGATAAAACACAACATGGAGCAAACCCCAAACGACGAAATATCGTTAAAGGA
>CBDUEE010000020.1:0-20240 GCA_965366105.1 uncultured Flavobacterium sp.
CCCTCCCCCTTAAAAAAAATTCAAAAACGCGTAACCCCTCCCACCCCCGAAAGGAACCGCCATTACGGCCCCGGTTCCGTTTCCTGCCAAAACATAATCTCCAATCCAAACCGGAATAGCTTCTTTCGTGAATGGATGTTCGGCATAAGCTCCCGTAAAAACTCCCGAGATTGTTTTTACATCAGCCATACGTTCTCTTTCAGATCGTTTTGATGTTTTTTCGATATAAGATTCTACAGCTGCTTTTTGTGCTGGTGTTGTAATTTTGGCAACCAAATCATGTTCGGGCGCTAAAGTCATAAACGTAACTCCAAAAATGGTATCAGGGCGTGTCGTGAAAACGTCAATAATCTCGTTATGACCTTTCACATTAAAGGAAACCATCGCTCCAACAGATTTTCCAATCCAGTTTCTTTGACTTTCTTTGATGCTCTCGCTCCAATCAATATCATTTAAACCTTGTAACAAGCGCTCTGCATAAGCAGAAATTCGCATGCTCCATTGCGTCATTTTTTTTCGAACTACGGTAAAACCACCGCGTTCAGAAACTCCATTTACAATTTCATCATTGGCTAAAACCGTTCCTAACCCAGGACACCAATTTACTTCTGTCTCTGCTAAATACGTCAATCTGTACTGCAAAAGGATTTTTTCTTGTTGCTCTTTTGTAAAAGCATTCCATTCGTTTGACGAAAATTCTTGAATACTATCATCACAAACAGCACTAACATTCGCATTTCCTTCTGCTGCAAAAATTGCAGTCAAAGTCGCAATATCTTCAGCTTTGTCACTTTTCTTATTGTACCAAGAATTAAACAATTGGATAAAAATCCATTGCGTGTGCTTGTAATAATCAGGATTTGAAGTTCGCACTTCACGACTCCAATCAAATGAAAATCCAATAGTATCCAGTTGTTTTCTGTAACCAGCAATTTTATTGCCTTCTTTATCAACCCCACCATCGATATTTACCGAAGTAGTGTCTTCTGGACGCTGACCTGTTTGAATCGCATATTGTTCTGCCGGCAATCCAAAACTATCATAACCCATCGGATGCAAAACATTGAAACCTTGGTGCCTTTTATAACGAGAATACACATCCGATGCGATATATCCCAGAGGATGTCCTACGTGCAATCCTGCTCCAGATGGATAAGGAAACATATCAAGCACATAATACTTAGGTTTTTCTGAATTGTTTTCGGCTTTAAAAGTTTGGTTTTCTAACCAATATTTTTGCCATTTGGCTTCAATTTCGTTCGGATTGTATTTCATAATATAGGATTCAGAGTAACAGAATTACTCATTTGCTTCATTTATTTCTGGAAATGACTATTTTCAGGTGCCAAATTTACGTTTATTGTACGAAAGTTGAAACTTTGGGCGTTATTAACTTTAAATAAAGAAATTCTTTGTTATTTTTACCCAATAATTTCAATAAACTATGAGCTCTTCCTTTGATAATTTTCAAAAACGTCGATTAATTTCCTCTTATTTTTCAGTAGTACTAAGTGTATTCTTAGTTTTATTTCTATTGGGGATTTTGGGTCTTTTCATTATTAATTCTAAAAAATTAGCCAACGATTTCAGAGAAAATATTGCCATGACAGTTTTTTTCAAAAATGAAGCCAACGATAGTATTTTGAAAAGCTTTGGAACGGAATTAAAAGCGAGCCGTTTTGTAAAATCATACAATTTCGTACCAAAAGATGCTGCGGCTAAACAACATACTGACATTATTGGAGAGGATTTCATGACTTTTCTTGGAGAAAATCCTTTGCAAAACTCGTATGATATTCACTTAAAAGCAGATTATGTAATTAAGGATAGCATTACAAAAATCGAAACTAGTTTACGTAAAAACTTGATGGTTTCGGATATCGTTTATGACAAACAATTAGTAAATTTAGTAAATGATAATATCAAAAAAGTCAGTATGTGGATTTTGATAATCAGCGGATTTTTAGCTGTTATTGCCGTATTGCTAATTAATAGTTCGCTGCGTTTATCAATTCATTCTAATCGATTTATTATAAAAACCATGCAAATGGTTGGTGCAACGAAATCATTTATTAGAAAACCTTTTGTAATGCGAAGTATAAAATTAGGAATGATTGGAGCAGTTCTGGCTGTTTTATCATTGATAGGAGTTTTAATCTATGTTGAAAATAGTTTCCCAAGTCTTGGTATTCTAGACGATAAAGCTTCCATCAGTATGGTTTTATTAGCTGTACTGGGAATTGGAATACTAATCACTTGGTTAAGTACGTATTTTGCAACGCAACGATTCTTGAATTTAAGAACAGACGATTTGTATTAATTTAAGATTGTAGATTAACGATTTTTCGACTTAAGATTTAATAAAAAAGCATCCAAATTTAGCACAAATGAAAAATAACGAACAGAAACCCGAATTTCTTTTTGACAAAATAAATTACAAAATTCTATTAATTGGAATAGGAGTTATTACTTTGGGATTCATCCTAATGTCTGGAGGCGGGAGTGATGATCCAAATGTCTTTAGCGAAGCTATCTTTAATTTT
Organism: uncultured Flavobacterium sp.; assembly: GCA_965366105.1. Taxonomy (GTDB): domain Bacteria; phylum Bacteroidota; class Bacteroidia; order Flavobacteriales; family Flavobacteriaceae; genus Flavobacterium. The sequence goes on from CBDUEE010000020.1 coordinate 2,544, forward strand.
AGAAGAATTCGATTAGCGCCAACAACTGTTCTTATTGGTTTTGGGATTACCATTTATGCTATTCTTAAAAATCCAAAAAAGGCATAAATGAATACAATACAAGCATTTTTAATTGCCATTATCGAAGGAATAACAGAATATCTTCCCGTTTCTTCAACCGCTCACATGGTTTTTCTTAGTTCTTATTTTGGAATTCAAGAAGATGATTTTGTAAAACTTTTCCAAGTTTCTATTCAATTCGGAGCTATTTTGGCCGTTGTTGCTTTGTACTGGAAGAAATTTTTCGATTTCTCTAAATTCAATTTTTACATCAAACTTATTTGTGCCGTAATTCCTGCTTTGGTTTTAGGAAAATTATTTGACGATAAAATTGAAGCCGTTTTAGGAGATCCCATTCCTATTGCGATTGTATTAATACTAGGCGGAGTAATCCTTCTTTTTATAGACAAGCGTTTTCAAAATCCTACGGTTATTAAAGAAGAAGATATTACGGTAAAAAAAGCAGTAATCATCGGTTTTTGGCAATGTCTGGCGATGATGCCTGGCACCAGCCGATCTGCAGCTTCCATAATTGGTGGCATGCAACAAGGATTAACACGTCATGTGGCTGCCGAGTTTTCTTTTTTCCTTGCAGTACCTACCATGATGGCGGTTACTTGTTATTCCGTTTTCTTGAAAACCTACCAAACTTCGCAAATGAAGGGTTATGAATTGATTTTAAAGTCGAACGAGAACATTCAATTATTCCTTATTGGTAATGTGGTGGCTTTTATCGTTGCCGTTATAGCGATTAAATTCTTTATTGAAATCATCAAAAAATACGGTTTTAAACCTTGGGGTTGGTACCGAATCATTGTTGGTTTATTCTTATTGATTTACTTTTCATATTTTAAATAATTTCTTTTGAAAACAGTCGAAGATTTCTTAAACGGACAAATTTTACTTATTGACAAACCTTTGAATTGGACCTCTTTTCAGGCAGTTAACAAATTGAAATATGCATTAATCAACCATCTTGGGCTTCCAAAGAAATTCAAGATCGGTCATGCTGGAACTTTAGATCCTTTGGCAACCGGATTATTATTAGTTTGTACCGGGAAGTTTACCAAAAGAATTACAGAACTTCAAGGGCAAGCCAAAGAATATACTGGAACATTCTATATTGGAGCCACTACTCCATCGTATGATTTAGAAACAGAGATTGACCAAACCTTCCCAATTACACATATTGATGAGGCATTAATTCATGAAACCGTAAAACAATTTCTTGGAGAAATAGATCAAAAACCACCTATTTATTCTGCTATTAAAAAAGATGGAGTTCGCTTATACGAACATGCTCGCGCTGGAGAAACTATCGAAATTGCATTTAGAAAAACAACTATCCACGAATTTGGAATCACAAGAATAGCACTTCCAGAAATTGATTTTAGAGTAGTCTGTAGTAAAGGAACTTACATACGCTCATTGGCTTATGATTTTGGAAAAGCAATGAATTCTGGCTCTCATTTAACTGCTTTACGCCGAACGAAAATTGGCGATTACAATGTAAACGATGGCGTTGATGTGACAGCTTTTGAAAAAAGCTTGTCTGCTTCTATTTAATATTTTGAAATCATTCAAAATATTTCTACTATTTTTTTTCATAAGCTTTTCAGCTTTGTCTCAAAATAAAAAATTTACTTATATACAATTTGATATCACTACTGCTTTTAGAGGTAATCCTGATGCAAACGTAGTAGATCAACGCACGAAACAAAAAGGAAGTTGGTTTGTTCCTGATGGATTAGGAACTCGGATTGGATATGGATTTCATTATAATAAATGGGTTGGGTTAGGAATTCATACTGGAATTAGTTGGGAATGGACCGATAAATTAGTTGTAGTTCCTGTTTATGCTAATTTAAAACTGAGTCCAAAAGTGGGCGAAGATACTAGAATAACCTTACAATTAGGTTACGGTAAAGCAATGGCAATAGGGCGGGGAAATTTGATGGGAGCATACAAAAAAATAAGCCTTGGCTTGCAAAGTGATGATTTGATACTTTTTATCGAAATAAACAATTATGCTTTTCCAATAAAAACCCAAAATGAACTTGCAAATATAAGTTTGGGAATTTCTCTAATTACTTTTTAAATAGAACGATTTTAGGCTACAAAAACAAAAACACATGACAAATTCTATTAGTTGAATTTGCGATGTGTTCTTTTAAAAAATTTAAAGTAGTTTTAATACATACTTTTTTTCTAACTGGCTCTAGCCATTTGTTAATAATTAGGTACTTTCTTGCCTCCAAAAAGAAAGAACGATACATAATCATAAACTTTTTCAAATAAATTTTTCATAATGATGTTTTTAAAATTGTTATACAATATCTAAACACCAATAAAAAAAGTAAATTAAATAATAGACTTGGTTAGCAATGAGCAATTTACAAATTTTATTTAATTAAAAAAAATAAATTTTACTTGAAGTAAGATCGTAATAACCTTCTTGTTTTTATTAAACTTCATCATTATTTATTTCGCCTATATAACCTAGAAAATAAATTTTTTTATTTTTATCTTATTACTTTTAAGTTAAAAACCAATTCTTTACTGATATTAAAACAACAGAAGATAAATTTAAAGACTTGGTGATTCTAGCAAAAAACTAAAACAATTTTTATTCATTAATTATCTAATTCCTGCATGAAATCTATAAGTTCTTTCTGAGTACTCAATCCTTTATCATGCAAATACCAAAGTTGTAAATTTGTTTTTGCCGTTTCATCTACCACACCAAATTCTTTTTTATAATTCTGAATTAATTCAATAGCCTCTTTTGGTCTGGGTCCCCAATGTCCCAATAACTCTCCTGTTTTTTTATCAACGATAATAACTATTGGAATCGATTTTGAATTATTGGTTAAAAACAAATTCATCAAAGCATCATTCTCATCTCTTAAAACGATTCTTAATTCAATTTTACAGGACACCAAAGCCATTTTATTAACAACAGGCAACAACTGAGCTGCGTCACCACACCAACCTTCAGATATAACTAACCAAATATATTCTCCCTTCAAAGCTTTTAGACTAAGACTGTTTTCATCCGCTATTTTCATCGTTTTATCTAAACGATTCATGCGAGTTTCATTTAGCGTACTGTAATGCAACAAATCATCAGATTGCTCATTACCTGTTGATTTATTATCCAATAATAAATCGGAAACTAATTTTCTATATTCTAAATAAGGATGACTATTAAATAATGCTTTGGCTATCGAAGTTTTCATATTTCAAGATTAATTTTCACAAAGTTAGCATAAAAAAAGGGTTGTAATATGACATTTATCACTTTAAAAGGGACAAAAAGAGTAATTTTATCACAAATAAATAAAATGGATTTAAAAACAAAATCAATTGGACTAATCCTTTCCGGTGGAGGTTCTAAAGGTTTAGCACATGCTGGAGCTATTAAGTTTTTAGAAGAGCAAAATATTCGTCCAGAACGAATTGCAGGAACGAGTGCTGGATCTATTGTAGGGGCCATGTATGCTTGGGGGAAAACCCCTGAAGAAATACTGGATTTTTTTAAATCAATCTATCTTTTTCATTGGAAACACCTCACTTTTAAGAAAGCGGGTTTAATTGATTCTGAATCCTTCAAAAGTTATTTCCACACTATCTTTAAAGATGCTTTACTCGGAGAATTAAAAATCCCAATACAAATCACGGCTACTGATATGGTAAGAGGCAAACTAAAGGTTTTTGGTCCAGATACAAAAATTATCGACGCTATCTTAGCTTCTTCTGCATTCCCTGGAATTATGTCGCCTTATGAAATTAAAGGGATACTATACAGTGACGGAGGAATTTTAAATCATTTCCCAACTGACATTTTACAAGGACATGCTGAAACTTTAATAGGCATTTATGTAAGTCCAATTCAAAAAATAGAAGCAAAAGATTTGAATTCTATCAAAGCCGTTACCACAAGAGCTTTTGATATTCTTTCGGCAAATTCGAATTTGTATAAATTTAATAATTGCGATTGGGTCATTGAACCAAAGGATTTATGTCTTTATAGCACATTTGAAACTAACAAAATAAAAATGGATGCCGTTTTTAATATTGGCTACGAAGCCGCAAAAGAATCGTACGAAAAACTTAATTTATAAAATGTAGACAACACTATTTTTAAAAATCATAATATGTCTATATTTGCACCAATCAACTCAACACAAAATGAAATACAAAAGAATTCTTCTAAAACTAAGTGGTGAAGCCTTAATGGGCGACTTGCAGTACGGAATTGATCCAAAAAGATTAGGTGAATATGCCGATGAAATCAAGAAAATCCAGGAAAAAGGAGTAGAAATAGCCATTGTAATAGGTGGTGGAAATATTTTTAGAGGAGTTGCTGGAGCAAGCGCAGGAATGGATAGAGTGCAAGGTGATTACATGGGAATGCTGGCTACGGTCATTAATGGAATGGCGTTACAAGGCGCACTTGAAGAAAAAGGGATGAAAACCCGATTGCAAACGGCCTTAAAAATGGAATCGATTGCTGAACCTTATATCAAAAGAAGAGCGGATCGTCATCTTGAAAAAGGAAGAATCGTAATTTTTGGAGCAGGAACAGGAAATCCTTACTTTACAACAGATACTGCCGCTGTTTTACGTGGAATAGAAATCAATGCCGATGTTATCTTAAAAGGAACTCGCGTAGATGGTGTTTATGATTGTGATCCTGAGAAAAACGCAGCTGCCGTAAAATTTGATTTTATTTCATTTGAAGATGTTCTCAAAAAAGGACTAAACGTAATGGATACTACTGCATTTACGTTAAGCCAAGAAAACAAACTACCAATTGTAGTCTTTGATATGAACACAGAAGGGAATCTTTTGAAAATTTGCGAAGGACAAAACATAGGAACAATAGTAAGTATATAAGCCCATTAGTAATAGACTTAGAATAGAAAAGCTAAAATTTTAAAAAAAATGACTGAAGAAATTGAATTTATATTAGATAGTACCAAAGAGTCTATGACAGGTTCTATTGCGCATTTAGAAAAGGAATTTTTAAACATTCGCGCTGGAAAAGCATCTCCAGCAATGCTTGGAAGTGTTTTTGTAGATTATTACGGATCAGCTACACCACTTTCTCAAGTATCAAAAATTAGCGTTCCTGATGCAAGAACAATTACTTTGCAGCCTTTTGAAAAAAACATGCTTCAAGTAATCGAGAAAGCAATTATGATTGCAAACATTGGTTTTAACCCAATGAATAACGGTGATGTAATTATCATAAGTGTTCCTGCATTGACTGAAGAAAGAAGACGTGACCTTGCAAAACAAGCTAAAGTGGAATCCGAAGATGCAAAAGTAGGTATTAGAAATGCTCGTAAAGATGCCAATACTGATATTAAAAAATTAGAAAAAGACGGAACCTCAGAAGATGTTTGCAAAAGCGCTGAAGAAGAAGTTCAGAATTTAACGAATAGTTTTATCAAAAAAATTGATGAACTATTGGTTCATAAAGAAGCTGAAATAATGAAAGTATAAGTTTCGCTAAATCTATAAAAAATCCGTCTTGTTAGAAATTAGCAAGACGGATTTTTATTTTACAAGAAATTGCAACAATTATTTTAAGTACTTGAAACAAATTTTAATCCAATTATAGAACTTATTAAGGTCGTAATAAAGAATATTCTCCAGAAATCAGCGGGTTCTTTAAACACAAAAATTCCAACTAAAACTGTCCCCACAGCACCAATTCCTGTCCAAACCGCATAAGCTGTTCCTATAGGTAAGGTCTGCGTCGCTTTATAAAGTAACAGCATACTTATTGCCAAACACAATAGAAATCCAAACAACCATAATGTTGCTGTTGTACCCGAGCTTTCTTTAGCTTTGCCTAAACAAGTAGCAAAACCTACTTCAAAAAGACCACCGATAATTAATAAAATCCAATTCATATTACTGTTTTAAAATTAATACTGAAGGAACATCGCTCAACCAAATACTTCTAGAATCAACCAATTCCTTCCAACTTTCGAGACTGATTAACATTAAATCCTGTTGTTCTAAAAATTCATTCTCAACTGTTTCATTCTCAATCAAACTAATATTGTTTGGATAATTTTGTTCCAAAGAATCAATAGCACTCTTCATAACAAAATTAGATTTTAGATATCCTTTTACATCCAAAAGGATAATTTTTGAATTGTTATTATAAATTAATTTTTGAATATAATCAATCAAAAATGAATCTTCAGTTCTAAAAATCGGAATAAAAACATGATTGACTTGTTGTAAATCTTTATCGATTAAAATCCCTATTGGCATTTTTGTTTTAGAAATAATCTGCCTTGTTCTTTCATCAAAAGGAGAATTTTCGAATAACCCTTCTTTTCCAGTAAATTTATCGATCAAGCGATCTGGATTGATTATTCTGGTGGTAAACCCAATTACTTTACCTAAAATGGTACCTTCGAAAATGGATTTACCAAGTCCGATTAATAGCAAATCATAATCTCCTTGATTTGCAACCTCAGCAATTTCAGTTTCAATATCAATGGTTGCTTTAAAAATTGTTTTAATCTCTTGATTGAGTAATTGAGATTCTTCGACAATAGGATAAAAAGTATTTTTCTCTTTATCATCTAAATTAAACGAATGTACCTCATCACTCAACGATAAATGCATTGCCGTAATACAAGATTGCGATTTTTGTTTTTTAGTTAAACTGTTTGCTAAACGCAATAATGATTTTCCCTTTTCATTATTCCCAAACGAAATTAAAATCCGATATTTATTAAAATTTGTAGGTTCAGCAATTTCATCTCCATCTTTAGTTTTAAAAATATAATTGATCAAGTCTAAAGCGGGTCCAGTCATAAATGTGGTTACAAGTGCCATAATTACCATCATGGTAAACACTTCGGGAGTTAAAACTTTCAGCTCTAAACCTATATTTAAAACAATTAGCTCCATTAAACCTCTGGTGTTCATCAAAGCCCCAATGGTAAGACTGTCGCGCCAACTTTGTCCCACAAATTTTGCAGCTAAAGCACTTCCTAAAAACTTCCCAACAACAGCAACTAGAATGATAAATCCTGTTACTTTCCATAGATAAGGATCGTTTAAAAGTCCAATTTCAGTTTTTAAACCCGTAAAAACAAAAAACAAGGGAAGCAAAAGAATTAAGGCTACATCTTCGACTTTTTCAATAAAAATAGTCCTAAATTTCGGAACATCTGGCATAATTGCTCCAGCCATAAAAGCACCAAATAAAGCATGAATACCTATTACCTCAGTAGCATAAGATGAAATAATCAGTACTAGAAAAAATATGGCAACTACTGGTTTTACAATACTATCTTTAGAACCATATAAATCTCCTATTCGTTTCAAAAATGGTTTTACTATGAAAATCATAGCCACAACATAAAGTACTGCAAGCAAAATTATGTATAACGAACTAACAAAAGTTCCTGCTTTTACAATTGCAATTACAACGGCAAGAATACACCAAGCGGTAATATCATCTGCGGCAGCACAAGTAATTACGATCGCTCCTAACTTTGTTTTATGAATTCCTCTTTCCTGAACGATTCGTGCTAAAACAGGAAAAGCAGTTATACTCAAGGCAATTCCCATAAACAAACTAAAGGAAAGAAACTTGACACCCTCTGGAGCAAACTGATCGTATACAAAATAAGCCAGTCCTATTCCAAGCGCAAAGGGAATTACAATACTGGCGTGACTGATTACAATTGCTTCATTGGCCTTATTTTTTAAGACTTTCATGTCTAATTCCATTCCGATAACAAACATAAAAAGGATTAATCCTATTTGACTTAAAAATTTTAAGTTTCCTAACGATTCTACCGGAAATAATGCAGCTGAGAATCCCGGAAAATACATCCCTAACAAAGAAGGACCCAATACAATTCCGGCAATAATCTCCCCAATTACAGAGGGTTGACCAATTTTTTTAAAAACCCACCAAAAAAACCGAGCCACAAGAATTATGGTTATAATTTGCGCCAAAAGAATTGCTAGAGGATCTTGAAAATTGTACTGTAAGGAAACTAAAAAATCGCTCCAGGAACCGTTACCACTTTCAGGTGTTTCAATAGTTTTACTTACTTCTAAGAATTTACCCTTGCTTATAATCCAATAAATTAATGCCGAAAATCCGCCTGTTACAGCAAAATAAAAAATTGTGTTTTTATATTTTTTCATATACAATTTTGCGCCTTTAGACTCAAATTCAAAAACTGACTAATAGTATCCAAATGTATCATTATTATTCTAATATTTATATTGTAGAAAATAAAATAAACAACATCAAACCAAAGTTAAAACGATCAAAAAAAAGAAGCGAAAATTAATGACATAAAATCCATTTAATTATCTTTACATTCTTTAATAATGAAATATGGCGAAGTGGTTTAGCTTAGGATTTTGGGAACTAATAGCTCGAATTATCCTCAGAAATAGAATTTTAATGTTATCTATTATTATTGCGATAACAGCTCTTTTAGCATTACAGTGGAAAAACATACAGTTTTCTTTTACAGAGGCTAATTTATTGCCAGATGATCACATCGTTAATAAAGAATACAATGCATTTTTAAATAAATTTGGAGAAGAAGGAAACTTAATAGTCGTTGGCATAAAAGACGACGCATTCTTTACACCAAAAGCTTTTGCTGCTTGGAACAAATTAATGATCGAAATCAAAGCGCAAAAGGAAGTCGATTTAGTGGTATCGATCAATGATTTAAAACAGCTGAAGAAAAACGAGGAACTGCAAACTTTTGAACTTGTTCCTTTTGTTGATAGTAATAAAACAAATAGTGCCGAATACCTAAACAGCATCAAAAAAGATTTGTTTCAGAACATGCCTTTTTACGAAGGATTACTTTTTAATAAAAAGAGCGGAAGCATTCGTTCTGCTATTTACTTAGACAAAAAAATTGTAAATACTGCACATCGTAAGGATTATATTGTCAATGACTTTATTCCAAAAATAGATGCTTTCGAAAAAGAAACTGGGATTAATTTGCGTGTTTCTGGGATGCCTTACATTCGAACTATGAACGCATTAAGCATTTTAAACGAAATTAGTTTGTTTATTGGTGCTTCATTATTGCTAACCTCATTAATATTTTTCTTCTTTTTTCGCTCGTTTAGGGCTACATTAATCGCTATCGTAATTGTGATTATTGGCGTAATGTGGACTTTTGGATTACTAGGATTATTCAATTATCACATCACCGTTCTTACGGCATTAGTACCAACATTGGTTATTGTCATCGGAATCCCGAATTGCATTTTCTTAACTAATAAATACCAGCAAGAATACAGTGCACACCACAACAAAGCAAAAGCGTTGCAGCGCGTCATTACAAAAGTAGGAACTGCAACTTTGATGACTAATCTAACCACAGCCGCTGGATTTGCTACTTTTATAATTACTAGCAGTGAACTTCTTAAAGAATTTGGTATTATATCCTCTTTAAGTATTGTTTCGCTATTCTTTTTATGTTTGATTGTAATTCCCATTTTTTACAGCTACCAACCCGCTCCTAAACAAAAGCATTTAGAACATTTGAACCGTAATTATACCCGAGTATTTATCAACTGGATTGCAAAAACAGTTAAAAACAACAGGAATTATGTTTACATCGTTGCGTTATTAATATTTTTAGTAAGTATCATAGGTGCACTAAAAATTAAAACTTCTGGAAGCTTAATCGAAGATATGCCTAAGAATACCAATTTTTATAAAGACATTTTATTTTTTGAAAAAGAATTTGACGGAATTATGCCTCTTGAAATTACGGTTGACACCAAAAGAAAAAAAGGTGTTATGAATTTGTCTACGCTAAAAAAAATGGACGAATTACAAGAAACAATCGAAGAAATTCCAGAACTTTCTAAACCTATTTCGATATTAAATCTGGTTAAATATTCAAAACAAGCGTACTATAATGGCAATCCTGATTTTTACGATTTACCAACCTCACAAGAGCAAAGTTTTATTTTAGGTTATGCTAAAAATGCGACAAAAAACTCGAAAAACAACTTAATGAAAAGCTATGTCGATAGCACAGGACAAGTGGCCAGAATCACGACTTTTATGAGAGATATTGGCACTGGGAAAATGGCTAAAATCGAAGATAAACTTTGGGCAAAAGCCAATAAAGTTTTCCCTAAAGACCGTTATAATGTGGTAATGACAGGTAAAGCATTAGTTTTTGAGAAAGGAACCCAGTATTTATTAGATAATCTAGTCACTTCTTTATTGTTTGCTGTATTTTTGATTTCGATGTTAATGGTTTTCATGTTTCGTTCTTTCAAGATGGTTGTCGTTTCTTTGATTCCAAATTTACTTCCGCTTGTAATTACTGCTGGATTGATGGGTTATTTTGGCATTCCATTAAAACCTTCTACCATTTTAGTTTTTAGTATCGCCTTTGGACTTTCGGTAGACGATACGATTCACTTTTTGGCACAATACCGTCAGGAATTAAAACGCAATAATTGGAAGATAAAAAAATCAGTTTTTGCTACAATAAAGGAATCAGGAATAAGCATGTTTTACACTTCGGTAGTATTATTTGTTGGTTTCTCTGTGTTTATGTTATCTGATTTTGGTGGTACTGTTGCTTTAGGCGGATTAATTGCCATTACCTTAGCATTCGGAATGTTATCAAACTTAATGCTTTTGCCTTGTCTGGTTTTAACGTTAAACAAATCATTGACAAACAAGCAAGAATTTATCGAACCTAAAATTGTAATTTTAAATAATCCAAATGAAGCAGACGATAAAATCTTGCATTAATTCCGATTTGTTATTAAAAAATTACCTTACAATTTTACAATGAAATTATGAAAAGATTAATGATTCTTATTAATCGTTAAAAAAATTACTGAGCCTCAATTTTATTTAAAGTAAAATAGTAATCGTTTAAAGGCAAACCATTTTACTAGATTAAATTCTAATTTAAATATTTTAGCAGCTGTTTATGTAAGCTTTTTAATACTGAAATGATAATTATTCATTGTATTTTGGTATTAAAAATCCGTTAACAGCTGTTAACTTATTTATAATAGCTATTAATAAACCTCCCTAAACCTAATACCTTTGCAAAGTATTAGAACAATACCATAAAAATTTATTCCCATATAACTACTCAAAGTAGCATATATAAATTAAAAATTACGTCATGAACATTAGAAAAAAAATTTTAACTAGTGCTTTGTTCTTCGTTTTCGTCTATTCTGCATCTGCACAATATCTGGTAAAATCAAGTGATTTAAATCAAGAAGGAGCATTAGAATTAGCAAAGCAAGCCAATTTAGAAGCTCAAAAACTCAACAAAAAAGTTTCTGTCGCTGTATTAAATTCCTCAGGAGTTACCCTACTTTTACTTAAAGGCGATAATGTAGGACCTCATAATACAGAAGCATCAAGAAGAAAAGCATACACCTCATTTTCTACGAAAACACCTAGTTTACTGTTAATGAAAAATGCAGAAGAAAGTAAGGATGCTAAAAATCTAAATACCTTACCCGAATTACTTTTATTAGGTGGAGGCGCACCCATTTGGAAAGACGGAAATTTAGTAGGAAGCATTGGAGTATCCGGCGGTGGAGGCTCTGAAAACGATAACAATATTGCTATAAAAGCAGTTGAAAATTTAGGTTTTAAAATAAGTCAATAATCTCTTAATTAAATTACAATGAAAATAAAAAGTCTATTACTAGTATTATTTCTTGCTACAGCAAGTATGTCATTTGCGCAAGAAGTAAAATACCAATTATCAAGTCATATTTTAGATATCACTCAGGGAAAACCGGCAGCTGATGTTAAAATAACTTTATCCAAACAAGATAAAGACGAGAAATGGGTGAAAATTGATGAAAAATACACAGACAAAAACGGACGTATAGCAGATTTTGTTAAAGCAGACGGTAAAGATCATACTGGAGTTTACAAACTTACATTCCACACTGAACCTTATTTCAAAAAGGCGGGACAAAAATCATTTTATCCTTTTATCGAAATCGTTTTTGAATTGAAAGACAATGAACATTACCATGTACCAATTACACTATCTCCTTTTGGATATTCTACTTATAGAGGAAACTAAAATACATAGTTAGTTTTATTAATGTAAAACTAGATTTACAAAAATATAAGAGGACTCGAATTCTGAAACTAAACAGAATTTGAGTCCTCTTTTTTATTTTAGAATTTTCTTTTTCCTTAAATTTACAAAACACTACTTTTTTTTAGAAGACACTGGAAAACTAAACTATTCTTTATTAAATACCTATTTTAACAAATTCTAAAAAAAAATAAATACAACTAGCATGACAGAAAGTTTTGGAGATAAAGTAATCCATTTTAATAGGGAATTAAACTTTTCGGGAGCGCTTCCTGATGGCTTTAAAGTGATTAATCCGTATATGGATAATCCAGAAACGATGCAAGTGATGCAGCAATTTTACCACAAATTCTACTCTGACAACGAACAACGAAAATTTATTGTCGGTATTAATCCAAGTCGTCATGGAGCTGGTGTAACAGGAGTCCCTTTTACAGATACAAAACGACTGGAAAGTGTTTGTGGTATCAAAATGGAATCTGCACATACACATGAAATATCGTCTGTATTTATGTATGACATGATTGCAGAATATGGCGGAGCAGCAACTTTCTATAAACAATTTTACATCAACTCCCCTTTTCCGTTAGCTATCGTAAGGAAAACGAAAGAAGGTAACTGGCTCAATGCTAATTATTACGATGATGCTGCTCTTTTTGAAATGGTAAAAGAATTTATGATTTTGACCCTGAAAAATAATATCAGCATCGGATTAGATACTTCTGAAGTATATGTATTAGGAAAGAAAAATGCATTATTCATTCAAAAATTAAATAAAGAAGCCCATCTATTTGAGCAATTAAAAGTATTAGAACATCCGCGTTACATCCAACAATATAAATCGAAAGAGAAGCAACTTTATATTGACAAATACATACTCACACTCAATAATCAATTATGAGCATTACAAAAACAGCTGTAATTTATACGATAGGTCACTCTACTCACAGCATTGAGGTATTTTTGAGTATGCTTCAATCATTTGATATCAAAAGTGTTGTTGACATCCGTCGTTTTCCAGGTTCACGTAAATATCCGCAATTCGATCAGGAAAATTTAAAAATTTCATTAGAAGAAGTAGGAATACAATACATTCATTTAGTTGACTTAGGAGGGAGAAGAAAAGCAGATAAAGACTCGAAAAACACAGTCTGGAAAAATGAATCTTTTCGAGGCTATGCCGATTATATGGAAACCGAAGCTTTTGAAAAAGGGGTTGAACAACTCGAACAAATTGCCTTAAAACAAGCCACTGCCTATATGTGTTCTGAAGCCGTTTGGTGGCGATGCCATCGCTCTATGGTTTCCGATTATCTTAAAGCAAAAGGATGGAATGTTTTACATATAATGAACATCGCAAAAGTTCAAGAACATAAATATACCGCACCAGCAAGAATTGTTAATGAAAAGGTGTTTTATTCAGAGCAAACCTAACCACTTTTGTTTAAGCAAATGTTTTAAATTATAATTAAAAATTCAATCATGAAAACAACATTCAAAATAGGTGACCAAGTAAGTTGGAACTCCGAAGCAGGAATAGTTTCCGGAACCATCATAAAAATACATACTGAGAATTTCGATTACAAAGGTTATACCCACCACGCAACCGAAGAAGATCCTCAATATGAAATAAAAAGTAGCAAAACAGATCATATTGCGGCCCATAAAGGAACGGCGCTTACCAAAATATAGAACGCTTTGTTATAAAAAATTTTTATATTTATAGCAAATCCTATCACTAATTAGTGAATTACAGCTAGTAAAATTCAATTGTACTAGAAATAATATAGCTACTTTTGAAAACAATAAATATGTTTCATTCTCACTAAAAGGAAATTCTTAGCAACATAGAACGATAATAAATGACAAATAAACAACAACAAGAAAACAAAGCCAAACAGTTTCATAAATTACATCGTTCCGGAAAAATGCTTTTATTTCCAAATGTTTGGGATTCTTTGGGTGCGGTTTTATTAGAGAGCTTAAATTATCCTGCTATTGCAACGGCTAGTGCCTCAATTGCCTACACAAACGGCTATAATGATGGAGAACAGCTACCTTTTGAACAGTTATTAAAAATTTTAACCACTATTACCAATAGTGTCAATATCCCTGTGACAGCCGATATCGAAAGTGGCTACGCTACTAATGACAATCAACTTCAAGAAAACATAAAACTGCTTATTGCTACTGGTATTGTTGGAATCAATATAGAAGACACTAATAAAGAAACCAATAAACTTATTCCTATCGACATGCAATGTCATAGAATTCGAATTATAAGAAATGTTGCTGACAGCATGGGAATTTCATTATTTATCAATGCTCGAACAGATGTTTACATTCACGGAGAAGAATTTGACACAACCGAATCTAAATTAGAGGAAACATTAAAAAGAGGTTTAGCTTATCAAAATGCTGGTGCAAATTGTTTGTTTCCAATTGCCATCCGAAAAGAAGAAGATATTAAGAAATTGGTTGATGAAATTAAAATGCCAATTAACATTTTGGTACTTCCAGAGGTCCCTGAATTGCATATTCTAAAAAAAATAGGTGTTATAAGAGTAAGCTTAGGTCCAGCGTTTTTAAAAATAGCAATAAAAGCGATGAAGGATATGGCTTTAAAATTAAAAAACTTAGAAGGCTTGTCTGAAATTACAAAAAATGAAATTACAAGTGATTATTTAAAAGAGTTAGTGACTAAAAAATAATAAATTACAATGACAACAAGAATTTCGATCAAAGATCTTCAGCCAGAAGCTTATAAAGCAATGATGGCTTTAGAAAATTACGCACAAAGCACTGAGGTATCTGTACAACTCAAAGAACTTATAAAAATAAGAGCCTCACAAATTAACAAATGTGCCTATTGTCTTGACATGCATACTGAAGATGCTATTAAACTAGGAGAAAGCGAACGCAGAATTTATTTATTATCCGCTTGGAAAGAATCTCCTGTTTTTTCTGAGGAGGAAAAAGCAGTATTACAATTAACAGAAGAAGCGACCAATATCGCAGAAAACGGAGTAAGCGATGCTACTTATAACAACGTAATTAATCATTTTGGCGAAAAAATCACTGCTCAAATTATCATGTTAATAGTAGTAATTAATTCTTGGAATAGGATTGCGATTGCCACAAGAATGATTTATAAAAAATAAAGGTTGTTTAAAAAAAAACATTTACACTTTTTAAGGATTTAGAAATCTAATTTAAAGTGTCCTAAAATATCGAAATTTACAACCGATCTTAGCTTTTAATAAAAACCGATTATAGGAATCATCAATTAAAACAAAAATATATAAACAAGCATATTTCTTAAATTTAACCAAATGAATTTATAGAAAAACGCTAATGTAATGTTAATACCGGCAATACTGGAGGCATTAGTTTTGAAATTACTGTTATATAATCTATCTTAGCATTTAGCAAAAAGTATCATAATGAACAATTCCTATTTTTTATATAAAAAATCTCTCAAGTTGGGTCTTGTTATGTCTTTGCAGTATAAACAAGACGATGCTTTTTTAAAAAGCT
Organism: uncultured Flavobacterium sp.; assembly: GCA_965366105.1. Lineage (GTDB taxonomy): Bacteria > Bacteroidota > Bacteroidia > Flavobacteriales > Flavobacteriaceae > Flavobacterium. The sequence continues at coordinate 18,254 of CBDUEE010000020.1, forward strand.
CTAAAGAGTTTATATCTTAAACCCTGTCGCAACCCAAGACAGGGACTCCTTTACTATTCAATTTATCTTTATAAAATAACGCATCAAAGCTTTGATGAAGTTTTTCATGGTCAAATCTCCTCTTTTAATAGTGTGGGTATTTGATATTTGGGTATTAAAAAAACTTCTAAAAAGTAGTGCAACAAAAAACTAATAAAATGTCAAAAAGTTTAATTTTAACTACCGGAGTATATGATATGATTAAAGATCATGTCAAAAGAAAAAAAGCCACAGCAGTTCAAGAAGCTACATTATTATTGCAACTTAAAAATGCAAAACAAGTAACAAGAAAAGAATTGCCAGAAAATGTAATTAATATAGACACTCGTGCAACTATCAAATATCTAGATACTAACGAAGAGGAAGTTTTTACATTTGTTGCTCCAGACAAAGCAAAAAGAAGAAACAATACGGAATCGATTATGTCTACAATGGGTCTAGCATTAGTAGGTTGTCAAGAAGGTGATATCATTAATTGGGTTTTTGAAGAAGGCGAAAAAGAAATTGAATTATTGAAAGTAGAAAGAATCTAAATTCAAATCCTTTTAGCTATTAATTAGCACCAAAAAAAACAGTTTCAAATTTAATTTTGTGACTGTTTTTTTTTGTTTAAATATATTCGATTATTTTACTTTATTTTTTAAAATTAAGGTTACAACCATAAAAAAGCCTGATTATGGAGCGCATTCTGCTTGAGAAATTTGGGTGTTTTGTATTTAGAAAAACAAATAACCACTAAATAACAATTACCAACAAAACATCTAAATTTAGGCCACGTGTTAGCCCGGATAGTAGCGGCATCCTTTTACTTTTTTCTCAAAAAAGTAAAAGATATAGCGAATAGCGGGAAATAGCTCCTTATTACCTCATTTCCCATCATAAAAATAGAAACAAATCAATTATATTTGCATTTCGGTTGCGAGACAATTTTTAATATCAATTATATACCTAAAATGAGACATACAAGAGTTAAAGACTTACTAAACAGTACCACGACACTTCATGAAGTAAATGCAAAAGGATGGGTGAGAACTTTTAGAAACAATCAATTTATTGCTTTAAATGATGGTTCTACGATTGATAATATTCAATGTGTAGTCGATTTTGAAAACACGCCAGACGAAACCTTGAAGAGAATTACTACTGGAGCTGCAATATCGGTAACAGGAACTTTGATCGAAAGTAAAGGTGCTGGACAGAAATTTGAGATTCAAGTAGCAAAACTAGAAATTCTTGGAGATTCAGATGCGGAGAAATTCCCAATACAACCTAAAAACAAACCAAGTCTTGATTTCTTGCGTGAAAATGCGCATTTAAGAGTTAGAACAAATATGTTTGGAGCCATTATGAGAGTACGTTCGGTATTGTCGTATGCGGTTCATAGTTACTTTCAACAAAAGGGTTTTGTGTATGTAAATACACCAATTATTACAGGATCTGATGCTGAAGGCGCTGGAGAAATGTTTAAAGTAACGGCGCTACCATTTGACGGAACACCAAGAACCGAAGATGGAAAAGTAGATTACAAAGAAGATTTTTTTGGTAAAGAAACCAACTTGACAGTTTCTGGACAATTAGAAGGAGAAACTTTTGCGATGGCTTTGGGTCAGATTTATACTTTTGGACCAACGTTTAGAGCAGAGAATTCTAATACTTCTCGTCACCTTGCTGAATTTTGGATGATTGAGCCAGAAGTCGCTTTTAATGATTTGAATGACAATATGGATTTGGCCGAAGATTTTATTCAGTACGTGATTAAATATACGATGGATAAATGTCCTGAGGATTTAAAATTCTTAGAAGGCCGTTTATTAGACGAAGAAAAGTCGAAACCAGCTGCTGAAAGAAGTGAAATGCCACTTTTAGAAAAATTAAATTTTGTCCTTGAAAATAATTTCAAACGTGTTTCTTATACAGAAGCGATTGATATTTTAAGAGAATGTACGCC
>CBDUEE010000021.1:0-19775 GCA_965366105.1 uncultured Flavobacterium sp.
TATTGTGAAAAACTTTTGCTCCAAATTCTTCACAAATTTTAAGTGTTTTATCTGTACTTCCTGAATCAATTACAATTATTTCATCTGCAAACTTTAATTTAGAAAGACATTTTCTAATAATTTTTTCCTCATTTAAAGTAATGATTACAACTGATATTTTATTGTCCATTATAAAACTATTTATTTTTTAAGTCGAATTTAAAATTTGTAATAAAGATAAAATTTAATGCATGAATCAAGCTATTTTTATAAAACATAACTTATACTATTTCATTATTTCAAAACAATAAATGATAAATAAATTCAATTAGTGAACCAATTTTCCATCAATTATTTTTTCATAATAGTTTTGCACAAAGGCTTTACACGCTAAGCTCATAGACGCAAACTCTTTATTTTTGCTATTTTTTAAATTTTTAGTGTAGTTTTCATCCGTTTTATGATATAAACCCGTTGCTTTTTCGCCATCAAAGGTCAAAACATAATCGCCTTGCATAAACTGGTATTGGTTGTTTATATAATTGATGGCAAATGGCTTTTCGTCTTCATTTCTCAATAAACTTCGGCCCCAACTTCTAAAAGGTTTATTATAACCAAGAATGTCTAAAACTGTAGGATAAATATCAATATGTTGTGCCCAATCAGAATTCACACCTTTTAAATTTTCATTTCCGGGCATATAAAATAAAATTGGAATTGCTGTTTTATTTAATGCTTTAGAATATTCATCATAATAAATTTGATTGGTATGGTCACCAGTTATTACAAACAACGTATTCTTAAACCATTTAGATTTTGACGCTTTTTCAAAAAACTTTTTTAGGGAGTAATCCGAATAACGAATGCATTTATGAAGTGGTACATTGCCTGCTTTAAATTTATTTTTATATTCTTTTGGAACATTAAATGGATCGTGAGAACTTACTGAAAAAGTTGTCGCCATAAAAGGTTCTTTTTGTTTGGATAGTTCTTCTTCCATATAATTAAAAAACTTTTCATCCCAAATTCCCCAAACACCATCAAAATCATCATTATTATTATATTCGTTCATGCCAAAATAATTTTTATAACCTAGCACTTTGCTGAAACCTAAAAAACCCATTGAACCATTTGGCGCACCATGAAAAAAGGAAGTTTCGTACCCTTGATTGTTTAGTATTGAAACTAAGGACTCAATTTTAGTATTTACATATCTAGAAGATGTAAAAGCTTCTTTAAAAGATGGAATTCCAGATATTATTGAAGGTGTTGCATGAATTGATCCTAATCCATTGGAATAAGCATTATTGAAAATTAAACTCTTTTTTGATAATGAATCTAAAAAAGGAGTATAACTAACATAATTTTTTATGTTTCTATTTCTATTAAATTCTCCTAAATATTCTCTACCAAAACTTTCCATTATAAAAACTACAACATTTGTTTTTTGATTTTGTTTTGTTATGATTGGCGTTTTGAAATGTTTTATAGGCAGAACCAAGGTATCTATTTGCTTTTGGGAAACAAATTTATACTTTATAAAACTTGAATTAGAAAAATTTCTAAATACGCAAAATGGTGTATTGAGTATAACATCAGAATGGGCAATATCAGTAACACTTTCATTCGCATCAACTATATTGATTGGTCTTGTAGTGATATCTAAATCACCTCGAACACCAAAAGTTGCAATAAATAATACAACACATAAAATTGTAATGGAACTTAAATAGAATTTTAAATTCGCTCTATACTCAATTTCTTTGATTTTAACTTTTTTATAAAAATAAATCCAAAGCGTCATTACAAAGAAAAAAAGCAGAAAAATGAACCAATAATTGACGATAAAACCGCTAAATAATTTAAATACATTATTCTCATTTCTCAGATTTGCTGCAATGTCAATATTACTTCTAGTCTTAGTAAATCTATAATAAATAAAATCTATAAAATTTAAAGTAATTCCAATAGTATTCGGGATGATATAAATGTAAAATAAAAATGTTTGGTACTGCTTTTTAGTACTGTTTTTATAGGGAATTAAAGAAAAGAAAATAAATAAAGCATTTAAATATACAATTGTTACAGTGTCAAATCGCAATCCGAAATAACATAATTTTATTAATTCAAAAAACGAATTTACATGAAGCATTTCATTATTAAATAAAACGAAAAGTAATCTACACAAGGCATATAGTAAATAGATTAATAGTAATCTATAGATTAGTATTTTGTATTCATTTATTCTAGGACTTACATTCATTTTTAATATTTTATTTTATATTCCAGTAGCAATCGACATTACCTTATATTTGGAGTTGTATTTTCTAATTTTACGATTGTATTTTACTTACTCGGGATCCACATATTTCGGGAATGATCAATAGCTGAATGTTTCAATTCGTTTTTTAAAGAATCTATTACTATTTTAGTTTTTGAGATCTATTCAAATCAATGAAAATAAGTTTGCAACAATCTACAATTTGAATAAAAGAGATTTTTCGTAAACATTATTTATCACTGTAAATAATTATTTAAAGGACGCTTCAAATAAGAAAAAACTATTAAAAGAAAACTAAGCAATCGGCTTTTTACCGCTATGTTTCCATCTTTTATGCGTCCATAAATAAAACTCTGGAGCTTCAAGAATTTGCTGTTCTACTTTTTGCAAAAACAGATCCATTAATTCAAAATTAGGAACTGATTTAACATCATTAGACAAAAGCTCAAATTCAGCTTCGTAGAATCCTCTTCTTACTTTTGAAACTTTTAAGAACATCATATTCATGTCATATTTTTTAGAAAGCAATTCACCTCCAACATAAACAGGAACTTCAATTCCCATAAATGGATGCCAATAATTCTGGGTTCGTAATTGTGGAGATTGATCGCTGGCAAAACCATAAGTAGATTTTATATTTTTAGAATAATTTCTCGCAATAACTTCAGCTGTTTTATCTATAGAAATCAATTCTGCATCAAATTTTGAACGAATACTTCGAACTAAACTATCAAAATATTTATTATTTACTTTTTTATAAATCCCATATCCTTTGAAAGTAGCCTTACTATTTACGGACACAGCCCATTCATAACTAGCGTAATGCGCTAACATCAAAGCAATACTTTTACCTTCTTTTTCAAGGCTTTTATAGTCATCAAGGTTTTTGTAGGTAAATCGTTTATCCATTTCATTTTTAGAAATTGTCATTGTTTTGATCATTTCTAAAAACATATCGCACAAATGCTTATATGATTTTTTTTCAATTACCAATCGTTCTTTTTCAGTTAAATGAGGTAATGCTAAAGCCAAATTATTTCTGACTACTTGTTTTCGATAACCAATAACTCGATACACAAAAAAACAAACAATATCCGATAAAATATAAAGAATTCTAAAAGGTAAAATCGATATGATAAGTAGTATCGGATAGGATATAATGAAGAGTAAAAGCTGCATTTTTTTCTGCAAAGATAACAAAAACGCAATAATTAAAAATTACTTTATATTTGCACAAACATAAAAAGAATGAATATCAACGAAGAACTCCATAAAGCCTACGAAATAATAAAAGAAGGTGGTATTATCCTTTACCCTACAGATACCGTTTGGGGAATTGGTTGTGACGCTACAAACCCAGAAGCTGTAGCTAAAATATACAAACTCAAGAAAAGAGCTGAAACACAAAGTATGATCGTGCTAATGAATGGCGATAAAATGATGCATAACGTATTCAAGGATATTCCTGAAGTTGCTTGGCAAATCATTGATTTATCCGAAAATCCGACAACTCTTGTTCTCGATAAACCTAGAAATGTAGCGGCTAATCTTATTGCGCCAGACCAAACCTTAGGAATTAGAATCGTGAAAGAAACTTTTTGTTATAAATTATTGGAAAAAATGAAAAAACCACTGGTTTCCACATCAGCCAATATATCAGGACAACCTACTCCAAAAAATTTCAAAGAAATTAGTCCTGAAATTATAAAAGGCGTAGACTATGTTGTAAATTTGCAACAGGATAAAACTGCAGGAAAACCTTCGACAATAATTAAACTTTCTTTAGATAATCAGGTAAAAATTATAAGAAAATAAAGTCTCCTAACCCCAAAAGGGGAACAAAACAATAAATTCAAATTACAACTTTTGGAATTTGGAATTTGGAATATTAATAAAATGAATTACAAACAAGCACTAAATAATAAAATATTCGAAGTCATCACACAAGCTTCTCATGAACTTAACATAGATAGTTATGTAATTGGTGGCTTCGTGAGAGATTTACTTTTGAAAAGAGACTTCAAAAAAGACATTGATATTGTTGCCGTTGGCAGCGGAATCGAATTGGCTTTGAAAGTTTCTGAATTACTTCCTAAAAAGCCAAAAGTACAAGTTTTCAAAACGTATGGCACTGCGATGTTGCGTTTTGAAGATACTGAAATTGAATTTGTAGGCGCTCGAAAAGAATCCTATCAATTTGAAAGTAGAAATCCTGTTGTAGAAAACGGAACTCTTGAAGACGATCAAAACCGACGTGATTTTACTATAAATGCATTGGCTTTATCATTAAACTCAAAAAACTTTGGAGAATTATCAGATCCTTTTGATGGTTTAGCTGATTTAGAAAATAAAATAATAAAAACACCTTTGGATCCAGATATTACTTTCTCTGATGATCCATTGCGGATGTTACGCGGTATTCGATTTGCCAATCAATTGCATTTTGAAATCGAAGAGAATTCATTGAAATCCATTGCCAAAAATGCGGAACGTATCAATATTATTTCTGGCGAACGTATTGTTGATGAACTGAATAAAATCCTAATGACAGATAAACCTTCTATTGGATTTTTATTATTGTTTAAAACAGGACTTTTAGATATTATACTTCCGGAACTGACTGCCTTGAATCAAGTCGAAGAAATTGAAGGACACACGCATAAAAATAATTTCTACCACACACTAGAAGTTGTTGATAATATTTGTCCAAATACAGATGATGTTTGGTTGCGTTGGTCAGCTTTATTACATGATATTGGAAAAGCACCAACCAAACGTTTTAATAAAAAACAAGGCTGGACGTTTCATGGACATGAATTCCTTGGCGGTAAAATGGCTAAAAAAATATTTGAACGTTTGCACATGCCGTTAAATCATAAAATGAAATTTGTACAAAAAATGGTCATGATGAGTTCTCGGCCTATCGTTTTATCACAAGATACGGTAACGGATTCTGCAGTACGTCGTTTAGTTTTTGATGCTGGTGAAGATGTAGAGCATTTAATGACGTTGTGTGAAGCAGATATTACTACTAAAAATCCAAATAAATTCAAGAAATACCATAATAATTTTGAAATTGTTCGAAAGAAAATTGTCGAAGTAGAAGAGCGCGATCAAGTTAGAAATTTTCAACCCCCTATTTCTGGAGAAGAAATTATGGCTATTTTTAATTTGAAGCCATCAAAAGAAATTGGAATGTTGAAAGAGGCTATTAAAGAAGCTATTTTAGAAGGAGAAATCCCAAATGAATATAATGCGGCATATCAGTTTATGCTAAAAAGAGCAACAAAAATCGGGTTAAAGATTAACGCTTGTTGAATTGAGAAATCATCGCATTTGAAATATCTTTGCGTAAATTAATTTGAATAATGAAAAAAGAAAATAATTTCGTGATCATCTGGTTGTTATCAGGTTGTTTGTTATTGTTTATTATGGTTGTAGTAGGAGGAATTACTAGACTGACCAATTCAGGTTTATCGATGACTGATTGGCATTTAGTAACCGACACTTTTCCGCCACTGACGGAAGCAAAATGGCTTCAAACTTTTGAAGAGTATAAGAAGTTTCCAGAATATCAAAAAATCAATATCCACAACGATTTTACCCTTAGCGATTATAAATTTATTTATTTTTGGGAATGGTTTCACCGTTTTATAGGTAGAATAATTGGTTTAGTATTTTTTGTACCGTTTGTGTATTTCTTATTCAAGAAACGCCTTTCTAATGAAACTATCAAAAAGTGTATTATTTTACTTTTCATGGGTGGTTTTCAAGGATTTTTGGGTTGGTTTATGGTACGAAGTGGCTTAATTGATAACCCCGATGTGAGCCATTTTAGATTAGCACTGCACCTAACGTTTGCTTTTATAACTTTTGCTTACACACTTTGGGTAGCTTTAGATTTAATTTATCCAAATAAAATTCAAGTTATAATACCTTTACGAAATCTAGCTCGTGTTGCACTAGTCGTTTTAGTAATTCAAATCATTTACGGTGGTTTTGTCGCTGGTTTAAATGCTGGTTTAATACACAATCATTGGCCATTAATGAGCGATGGGCAATTTATTCACGATAGTGTATTTATAGAACAAAAAACATTATTTCTTAATCTTGTCGAAGGAAAAAGTGGTGTTCAGTTTGTTCATAGAACAATGGCGTATTTTGTAGTAGGACTTATAGTAGCTTTATACATTAAAAGTAAAAAATATCTACTTACTAGTTTACAGAGGAGAGGAATTAATACGCTTCTAATTTTTGTGTTTTTACAATTTACATTAGGTGTTTTTACTTTATTGTATAGTGTTCCATTATGGTTAGGATTAGTACATCAAATAATGGCTTTCTTTTTACTATCAGCAATGACATTCACTTTGCACCGCTTATCAAAATAAAAAGATACGATTCACAATCTATTGTTTGGCTTTTATAAATAAAAACACCACTTAAATAATACCTGACTATATTGTCGCATTTCTTTGCTTATAAACTTAAATGTCTAAACTTGCTGCACAAGATAAATTTTTAGATTTATCCGATTACGGAAGACCTATCGGAAAATTTATTGCTAATCAACTTAAAAATACCCGCTTCACTCCCATTCATGTTACACTTGTTTTTGGAGTTTCTGGACTAACAGCTATTTATTTTATGTTAGAAAATCAGTATTTAATTGCTGCTTTTTTTATTATTCTAAAATCCATTATTGATGCTGCAGACGGCGAATTAGCACGTATAAAAAACACGCCTTCTTACACCGGAAGATACCTTGATAGTGTATTTGACATCATTCTTAACTTTTTGTTTTTAATGACAATTTGCTATATTTCAAAAACTTCTATTTGGCTCGCTATTTTAGCTTTTATTGGCATTCAATTACAAGGAACTTTATACAATTATTACTATGTGATTTTAAGAAATAAATCCGTTGGTGGAGACAAAACGAGCAAGATTTTTGAAGATAAGTCTCCTCGAGCTTTACCTGGTGAAAGTCAAATATCAGTTGATATTTTGTTTCTAATATATACCATAGTTTATGGAGCCTTTGATAAAATAATTCACGCTATGGATAAGGATGCCTATAAGGTAAAAACATTTCCTAATTGGTTTATGACATTCGTTAGCCTTTATGGATTGGGTTTTCAATTACTTATTATTGCAATCATGTTACCTTTAAACCTAATCGAATATATAATTCCATTTTTTATTTTTTACACTTCGCTCATTTTCGTACTTATAAGTATTAGAAAAGCTTTTTTCAAGTCGTAAAATACTACAGTAGTAATTGATACTAAACATCTATTACAATAAATATCAATAAGTTAATTAACCTGCATTATTAACCCTGTCAATAAAAAAATATCTTATTAAACATCAGAATCAATGAATTACATAAGAATAATTATTAATTCTATAACACTTTGTCTTGACTAATTCTTGAAATTTGGTAAAGAATAATTAATAATTTAAAACTTAAATATTATGCCAAATTCAAAAGAGATTAAAGGAACCTGGAATGAGTTTAAAGGTAAACTTAAACAAAAATATGCTGATTTAACTGATGATGATTTACTGTATGAAGAGGGTAAAGAAGATGTAATGTGGGGTAAATTACAGCAAAAATTAGGAAAAACAGAAAAAGAAATTAAATCATTATTTGATTAATTTTAAAACTGTTAAATAATTAAAGTGGTCTCATTATTACGTGTCGAAATTTCCTTTTTAGGATTTGTTAGATATGGTTTTGAGACCATTTTTTACGATAATAATTATCCTATCCAAACTTTAAACTCAGACACTTTTTCCCTACTTACAACCACCTCATCATCTTTATAGGATGGTAAAACAATTTTTAAACGAGAGTTGCTATGCACTAAAATTTCCTTTATTGCTTTGAGCGGAATTATAAATTTCCGACTTGCTCTAAAGAAATCTGCTGGATCTAAATCCTGTTCTAAAAGTTCTAAAGTAGTGTCAATTAAATAATTCCTATTTTCAAAAGTGTGAATATAAGTTCCTTTATTTTCACTAAAAAAACATTCAATTTCCTCGATAGGAATAACTTTCAAATGTTGACCAATTTTTACTGTATAGCGTTTTTTAAAGTTTTTTTCGAAAGGATTAGAAAGCATTTTCTTTATTTGCTCAAAATCTAGTTGCAGCGTTTCTTGTTTGGGCAATCGAGCTTTAAATTTAGAAACAGCTACTTCCAGGTCATCCTCATCGATAGGTTTCAAAAGGTAATCGATACTATTCAATTTAAAAGCGCGCAACGCATATTCATCATAAGCAGTTGTAAAAATTACAGCACTTTTTATATCACTTTTAGCAGAAGCAAAGTGTTCGAAAATTTCAAATGACAAACCATCGGATAATTGAATATCTAGAAAAATGAGATCAGGATGTTCATTTCTAGTAAACCAGGCTATTGACTCTTCTACTGAATGCAGCATTACGTTTACCTCAACATCTAGTTTTTGTAGTTTTCTTTGCAATAATCTTGCAGCTGGCTTTTCGTCTTCGATAATGATGATTTTCATTTTTTAATCTTAAAGTTGTAAATTAATTTAGAACTGAAACTATTCCCACTTCTGGCTTTTTTCTTTTTCCATTAATTCTCGAATTTTTTTCTCTTCCCAATTTTGTCCAAAAAACATATTTCGACCAAAAACTGATAACCCATGTGCCAAAAGTCCTATTCCCCAAAATAAAGCAGTAGAATAAGTTTCCCAGTTTAATAAATCACTTGAATTTCTATTTGTACTTGATATAATAATAAATGCATTTACCAAAATGTAAACCAAAGCATGAATATAAAACCCTTTAATTTTCTTTACTCTTTTGTACGCAATATTGTATAGCGCATCAGGATTATTATCATTTAGCTGATATTTATCGTACGTTCTTTCTCTAATTCGTTCCATCTTGTTTACTATTTAAAGTTATCTGTTTTTGGTTTATTCATCTCTTTTTCCATAAACTCTTTAATTTTTTGCTCTTCCCATTCCTTCCCTAAAAAAGGCATCCAATTAAAAACTTTCATTCCGTGAATAAGTACTCCAATACCCCAACCTAACAATGGCCAATAAAATGATAAATGATTAGGAAATATAACTAAATTTAGAAACAAAAGACCAATATTTACAACTATGTAACAAGTTAAGTGTTCATAAAATCGTTTTATCTCTTCTACTCTTTTTCGAGCTTCAAAATAATGATCTTCTTCTTTATTATTATTTTCCATTATGATTTTTACTTAAAAAAATATTGATTTTAAAATTATTTTTAAAAAGCTATTACTGTCAGTAAAAAATCATTTCCAAGTCTGGCTTTGTTTTTCTTTCCTTAAAAGTTCTTGTATTTTTCTTTCTTCCCAATTCGTACTGTAGCCAAAAACTTTTAAAGCGTGCATAATTAAACCGAATCCCCAACCTCCCGCAGAGAACCAAAACCATTGAAAATGGGGTGAATAAGTTAGATTAATATATACTAAAAAAGGAACTACAAAACAATACGATATTAGGTTTCCGTAAAACCCTTTTAGTTCTTCAACCCGTTTTTTAGCTCTGTAATACGAGTTGTCTTCACTATATTTAACATTCGTTTCCATAATTGAAATTTGTTTCGTTAGGACAGGTATTTTGACTGCAAATACTTTTTCAGTCTCCTCAATACGTACTTTTCTATTGGTAATAATTGCATATCTATTGATGATATTCTGCAGTCCCACTCCTTGCCTATCGTCTAAGATTTGCTTTTTTTGATAATCATTTTCGACAACGAGATAATCATCTTGTATAAAAATACGTATGTGCAAAGGTCTTTGTTCACTCACCACATTATGCTTTACCGTATTTTCTAACAAAAGCTGTAGAGAAAGCGGCACTACTTTCGCTTCTGGATTTATATTGGTTGGTGGCAATTCATAAAAAAGGCTGTTTTCAAAACGCATTTTCAATAAGTTCATATAGGTTTTGGCGAAAGCTAATTCTTCGTCTACACTAACTAACTCTTTGTCTTTTTGTTCTAAAACATAGCGATACACTTTTGACAAAGAAGTGGTAAATCGCTGTGCGTTATCTGGATTTTCTTCGATTAGAGAACTCAGGACATTCAGACTATTAAAAAGAAAGTGAGGATCTATCTGGTTTTTTAAACTCTCAAATTTAGCCGAAGCCGTTCCTGCAATAATTTTTTGTTCTTTTACTTTGGTTTCCTGAATAGCTTTATAAAAGTAGAAAGCATGAATCCCTAATGAAACAATCAAAAATATAATGATAGGAACTATAAAACTACTTGCATTTTCGTTTTGGATATAATCAATTAATGATGATTTTTTTACGACTACTTCTTCAAAAATACGAAGTAAAAAAATTATGAAAACTGTTACGATAAAAGTGCAAAAAAAACCAATTAACAATCTGTTTACAGTAAAACGTTCATTTTTATAAACTGAATCTAAAAAAATAAATACGAAAGCATTAGCGAAATATAAACTTAAACTGTACAACATAGTGTACCCAAAATTTACCCAAAGAGAATTATCTAAAACAATTTCATTTCCTAGTAAATAGCGAACTAATAACAATGCTAAAAATATTAATAGCGAAATTATGATTGCTCTAGGAAACTGTTTTATTAGTTTGTTTATCATTTTGTACATTTTAAAAGTATAACTTTTATTTTCCGCAGTTTTTCAAAGCTTCTGTAGCTCTATCTAAACCCCATTTTGGAGAAAAAACAGTTTCTGGTTTAAAAGTAGCAAAAAGTGCGATAGCTTTCTCGATTTGAGCACACATTGGTTTGGTATCAGTTCCCCAAAATTGAGCTGCACCAATTTCAAATTCTGCTTTACCAAAAACTACTCTAGGATTCTCTGGAGCGATTGCTTGCGCTTTTCCGTACAATTCCATCACTTTTCCAGATAATTTTTGTCCGTTTGTCATTGGGTCAAAAGCGATCCAAGCGGTATGAATCATAGCTTGTAGTACTAATAACTCAGCATTATTTGGATTTTTATCCATTTCTACATCTAGTACTTTTTGTGCTTTTGATAGTAATAAATTAACTTGACCTTGATCTTTAGTTCTAAAAGCAGCTGTTGTATTTATTAAAGCTACGTAGTAATTAGGCAACCAACTTGTTTTTTCAGCAGCAGCGATTCTTTCAAACAAATCTGAAGCTTCCGTATTTTTTCCTTCGCCCCAAAGCTGAAATGCTTTTCCCATTCCTTGTTCGAATTGACCTTGAGCCGATAATAAACTACAAATAAATAATGCGATAGTAGTGATAATTTTAGTCATGATTTCTAATTTTTTTTAAATGTTTATGTTTTTTATTATTTTAAATTGATTTTTGTAATTGCGATACTTTAATTATAAACCAAAAGTATTGCGATAGTATCTCTTGAAAAATTTATACTTACTGAATTGTTGAATTCTGAGGATGAATTGTATTAAACAACCAAGATTCGAAAATAATATAAGAAGTTGTTGTTTTTTAATAGCTACTAAGACTTCTAGATATATTTAAAATTTATGTCTTCGTGGTAAAGGAACTATTATAGAAAACAATTTATAGCAAAATCCGGCTACTTTACAGTTACAAATTCTTCAACTGATTGTCCTTTTTGTCGTTGCTAATTGTCCAAAAGAATCCAACAAAGAAAAAACGATCTGCTGTGGGTGTAATAGCTGTACGATTATAAACTCCATTTGAATTTGGATTTTTTGCATAATCGTAGCCATAAACATTTTGAGTTCCTAAAACATTAGATATAGAGAAATACAAAATCTTTTGCTGCGACAATAAATAAGCCCAGTTAAAACTCAAATTGTTATACGCTTTTGTTTTACCATCCATAAATTGAGCTTCATTTGGATTATTGTAAGGTCTTCCTGTACTATACGAATTTGTAAAACCTATCTGTGATTTCCAGTCGCTAATCCAATATTTAGTAACAATCGAAAGGCTATTATTAGCAATAAAATTAGGAGTTGCTTGGGTTGGAAAATTTTTATAATCTCTTTGCGAATCAATATAGGAATAGGAAATCCAATATTCAAAATTTTTGAAAGTCGTTCCATCTCGCCAAAATAAATCCAATCCTTTGGCATAACCTGAACCATTGTTATTAAAAACTGAATTATATTGAATTGTTGGCGTATTATATTTTACCAAGTTGCTATAGTCTTTGTAATAGGCTTCGGCTATTAAAGTTTTTCCGTTTTTATTGTATTGATAATTCAAAATGTAATGTGAAGCTTTCTCACTTTCGAATTGATGAAACTTAGAATATTTGATATAATCTGCTTTTGGAGTTTGAGTAAAATCACCATAGGCTACAGAAAATTGACTGTGTTTAGCCATTTTGTATGCTAAAGAAATTCGTGGAGCAATTATTGTTTCCTCTAGCAAACTATTAGTTGACAATCTAAAACCCACTTTAGCAGCCAGTTTTTTAGAAAAGAAAATATCAGTTTCTGTAAAAACAGCCGCAATGTTGGAGTTGTAACCCAACACAGCACTACTACCCATATTTGGCATATATTGTTCATCGAATTTAGTAATGAAATAATCACCACCAAAAGACAATTTTATTCTGTCCGAAAAGCTCTTTTTAAATTTCAATTTCAAATGTGCTGCATTCTCATCATTGTTTACATTATCCAAATCTAGTTTTATTTTGTTTTTACTATATCCATAACTTAAACCAGATGTAATTTGCCAATTAGTTCCAAAAACACCTTTATAGGAAGAATTAAAATAAAAGTTATTGTTGTTTAAATCGACTCGTATTTTTTGAGGAGAATTTATATTTTCTTGATTAATATCAAACTTGGATGAATCAAAAGCGGCATATAATTTTAAGATTCCGTTATTGAAATTATAACGATATACAGTTTCTCCAGACAACGATTGAAACGGTTTGTTCCAATCTACATTTTGCTTAATTGCCACTTGATAAGGCGCTAAATTAATATAGGAAGTATTTACACTTAGAGAACTTTTTTTCCACTTTTGCGTATTTCCCACACCTAAACCTACTGTCATTAGCGAAATTTCGGTTTTATTATTATCCGGTTCGTCCTGCGTATTTAACAGTAACACACTAGATAAAGCTTCACCATACTCAGCAGAATAACCTCCAGTTGAAAATGATATTCCATTAAACAAAAATGGAGAAAACCGACCTCTGGTAGGTAAATTTTGAGCCGAAGCACCATAAGGCTGAGAAACGCGAATACCATCTACAAAAGTTTGTGTTTCACTAGCATCACCTCCGCGTACAAACAATCTGCCATCCTCACCTACATTTTGTGTTCCTGGTAACGTTTGCAAAGCCGCAATAATATTCCCCGCTGAACCTGCTGTGGTTACAATATCTAGCGGTTTTAGAACCGAAACTTTGGCTTTACCTCCAGCCTCAAAAGTTCCTGCGGTAATCACAACTGCATCCAACGCATTGATATTATCTTTCAATTTAATTGTTATATCCTTGAAGTTTGCTATATCAATACTCGTTTTTGAGGTTTCAAAAATTAGAAAACTCACGACTAAAATCTGATTCCCTTTAGTGTTTGTTTGAAAACTAAAACTACCATTTTCAGCACTAGAAGTACCATCATAAGTTCCTTCGATATAAATATTGGCTCCAGAAACGGGTTTTCCTTTTTCATCAATTACTTTACCTTCAATAGTTGTTTGTGAGAAAAGCATTGTTGTAATAAAAAAAATGGTCAGAGTAATAATAGTTTTCATGTTATTTGATTTTGATGAAGCAAATGTATTTAGGCTATCCAAATTAAAAAAAAGTAGTTAACTGAATTGTCACTATTTGAGGATGAATTGTAATCCTCTTTAATTTCTTTTATCTTTACAACAATCAAAATATATTAATATGGCAACCGAAAAAGAGAAGATGATTGCTGGAGAATATTACTTAGCAGGTGATCCTACTTTAGTAAAAGACCGACGAAAATCTAAAAATTTACTCCACCGATTAAATGTAACTGAGTATAGAATTACTAAGAAAGCACGAGAAATAATCAAAGAGTTGATCCCTAATGCTGGAGCCAACCTTTATATAGAACCCCCATTTTTTTGTGATTATGGCTATAATATTATTTGTGGAGAAAACGTTTACTTTAATGTAAACTGTGTAGTTTTAGACTGTACCAAAGTAACTATTGGTTCCAATGTGTTTTTTGCACCGGGCGTTCAACTGTATACTGCTACACATCCGCTTGACGCTGAATTGCGAAAAACATTAGAAAATGCGTTGCCTATAACTATTGGTAATGATTGCTGGATAGGAGGGAATTCTATAATTTGTCCCGGGATTACGATAGGAAATGGTTGTGTCATTGGAGCAGGATCTGTTGTTACAAAGGACATTCCTGACAACTCATTGGCAGTGGGAAATCCCGCAAAAGTAATCAGGAAGTTAAATCAGAAAGAAAAATAATTCACACTATATCCCCACAAAATCTACAACTGATATTTGGCTCTTTCCAACGTTTACAACTAAAAAGTAAAGCATTCAATAACTCACGTAATTCTAAATTTTGAGTAGCAAAAACAGTTAAATCCATCCATTTATTAAATCATTGGACTTAATTGCTAATAAAAAAACTGGAACTTAAACCTAATCAATTGATTAGGTTTAAGTTTTGACGACAAATAGTAATCAGTCTTTATTTTTATGAGAAAGAAATCAATTATTATTTTTTAATAAGCAAAAATATTAAAGAAATCATAAAATAAGACACTATCCGTTCTTTTTCAATTCTATTCTGGTTTTGTTTTTTTAAATTTGTGATTTCCAAAGCAATTCTCTTTCCAGAAGGAATGCTCTTGTGTTTATAAAAACAAAAGAATCCAAATAAAATCAAATGAATACTACTGCACAAATTAAAAAAAATTATCAATTTATAAAATTCAAAAAATTAGTAATAGTTTCTATACTTATTGGTTTTCTTTCGGCTTTTTTAGGTATTGTTCTAAAAAACGCAACGGAATATTACGAATCAATATTTTTTCATAGAGCGACTTTAAATCCAGTATTTTTTATAGTATTTCCTGTCTTTGGCTTATCAGTTATCTTTTTTTTGCGGGAGTATTTATTTAAAAAGAAGGAAAATAAAGGAATCAAAGAAATCTTCGAAAGTGTAAACTCTACTTCTAAAAATCTACCAAGCTACAAGATTCCATCTCATTTTATTAATGGATTAATAACTGTTATTACTGGTGGATCAACAGGAATTGAAGTTTCAACCGTTGTGGCTACTGCTACTATAGGTGCAGTTGCTCAACGCAAACACAATGTTTTTAGACAATACAAAACAGAGTTAATCTGTGCAGGAATTTCGGCAGGAATTACAGTTTTATTCAGTAGCCCCATCGCAGGAATTCTATTCTCATTAGAAGTAATTTCTAAAAAAGTAACTCGGGCATTTATACTAACAAATGTAATAGCCGTTGCAATCGCTTCAGCACTTGTTTATTTACTACATGAAAAACCTTTATTCTCGGTCAATGTTACAACTTGGCATCTAAAGGCAATTCCCTATTTTGTACTTTTAGGAGTTTTAGCTGCATTGCATTCCGTTTATTTGACTCGTGCTGTATTGTTTTTTAAGAGTCAATTTTCAAAAATTGCGGAACCTCATTTCAAAATCATCTTGGGTTCGCTAATTTTATGCGCATCATTTATCTTATTCCCTCAATTGTATGGCGAAGGATACCATAGTATGAAAGCTCTTTTGTTAAATCCAAATGATACAATACTGACACTTTCATTAGCTCTGACTTTCGTTGGAATCATAGTGCTAAAACCAATTGTAACTTCTGCTACGTTAGCTTCAGGAGGTGACGGTGGTGTTTTTGCTCCCAGTCTTTTCATCGGCGCATTTTTAGGATTATTGCTTGCCCTACTATTAAATAAGTATTTAGATGCTAGTGTAATTCCTATAAACTTTATGATTATTGGTATGGCAGCAGTTTTGAGTTCTAGTATCCACGCACCATTTACAGCGATATTTTTGGTTTGCGGTTTAACAAATGATTACACCTTGTTTCTGCCAATTTTAGTAGTCTGCTTAATTTCAAAATATACGGCAAAAATGATTTATCCCTTTACCGTGTATACCTATTCTCCAAGCTTAGCCAAATAATCACGTATGTCGTCCATCCATAAAATAAAGAGAAATTATCGCAAAACTAAATACATTCTCTACAAAGAAACACTAGTAGATTTTAAAGAACATTTTTGGGCATTTATTGGTGGATTAGTTGGTATGGGGATAATAGCTTATTTGCAATCGCAAACGCTTCCTCAGTCAGATATGGTTTATCTAATAGGCTCTTTTGGCGCATCGAGTGTTTTGGTTTATGGAGTAATTCAAAGTCCATTAGCGCAACCGCGAAATCTAATTGGTGGTCATGTAATTTCGGCAATTATTGGCGTTACTATATATAAATTTCTTCCAGAAATACTCTGGCTCACGGCTCCACTTGCTGTTGCTTCTTCAATCGTTTTAATGCAAATCACAAAAACATTACATCCACCGGGTGGCGCGACCGCATTGATTGCAATTGCTGGTTCTGAAAAAGTTAAAAACCTAGGCTATTGGTACGTTATTTCTCCCGTTTTGAGCGGAGCACTTATTTTGCTTGCAGTTGCTTTGATTACAAATAATATGGCGCACAACAGACAGTATCCAAATCATAGAAAATACCACCAATTTAGAAAAAGAGTTGCTAATGCTTTTAGAAATAAAACAACACTCTATAAATAGAAAAACAATTTGCAGTGGTGGAAAACCAAAAAATAAATTACTTAAAATGAATAATTTATATAATAAAATTGATGTTTTGGTAATTTTAAACCGAGTTGAAAAACTATCTTCAAACTCACAAAGAAAATGGGGTAAAATGAATGTTGAACAAATGTTGACACATTTAAACGCTTTTCTTGAAACCGCATTAAATTTAAATTCACCTAAAAGAATTGTAATCGGAAGAATTTTAGGTTCTTTTTTTAAATCACGATACATTAGTGAAAAACCATTTTCTTTAAATTCCCCAACACACAAAAATTATATTTTTACTGATATACGAAATTTTGAAAATGAGAAATCAAAATCTCTACTATTAATAGAGCATTTTTTTAAAGAAGGTCCTTCAAAATGCACTTCAAAACCTCACCCTTTTTTTGGTAAATTAACACCCGAAGAATGGGCGATCGCACAATGGAAACATTTTGAACATCATTTAAGACAGTTTGGAGTTTAGTCATAAAAATATATTTTTTTAATACTGGTGATGTTGATGAAAATAAAAAAAAGTAATTATATACTGCAAATGAAAAACGTAATTAAATAAAAAAACACCTTTTATAAGCACAACAATAGGGTATCTTTAGTACTAAATTTAAAATCACTTTTTTAATTTAAAGTGATGTTCCTAGTTCAAGTGTATTGTTTAGAATTACGCTATAATGTAAAGACATAAACCTGCAAAAAACACAAATCAGCTTTACACAATCATTTACATTTTCTAATTACTTATACGCAAAAATCTTATCAACAAACAGAAAATCTGTTTCAAAACTTCGGGATGAAATCTAAAATTATATTTTACCTTTGACCTTTCAAAAAAACAGGAACGATTATGATTTATAAATTTAGAGTTATTCTAGACGCAGAAGAAGATGTTTTTAGAGATATTGCCATACATGAAGACGATTCGTTAGAAGATTTACACAACGCTATTTTCAATTCCTTTGGGTTTGACGGTATGGAAGTGGCTTCCTTTTATACGTGTGACGAAACTTGGAATCAGGAAGAAGAGATTTCACTTTTTGATACAGGAGATGTTATTGGTGAACAAAAAATCATGAGTGATTATCCATTATCTGATATATTAGATAAGCAAAACACTAAGATTATTTATGTTTATGATTTCATCAATATGTGGACATTCCTTGTAGAGCTAGCCGCTATTGAAGATCCAGTTACTGGTAATTCGTATCCAGAAACTATTTTTTCTCACGGTGAAATCCCTGATGAGGCAATGGAAAAAAACTTTGAATCCGATAATGCTGATGATTATAACGACGAATATGAAGATGGTTTAGATGAAGATGATCTAGATATGTTTGAAGGTGACGATAGTTTTGAAGACTTCGGATTTGAGGAGAACTGGAATTAGTAATCTCCCCGGCCCTCTTCAAAGAAGAGGAAGCCAAACCACTTGAAAATAAGAAGAATTTGTCAATAATCTAAAGCTATTGGATTGCACATATTAACTTTTTTCAGCACTTCTACGCCCGAATATACCTAAATGTAAATTTTACTGCTTACTTCATAAAACTAGCACACACACAAAATGATCAACTTATATAATACACATATCGAGAATTTATCAATTCATAGAGTTGGTAATAAAAGTAGAAATGAAGCCCTTTTTTTGTCAGAGCAACCTTTTAATCTAAATGATGAAATTGTTCCCTTGATGAAAGAATTTTTCTTTAAACCATTTAGAGAAAAAGAAGAAAATTATTATCAGTTTGCACATGAAATCGATTTAGATTACAATGACATGTTCAAGTTTGCAACAGAAGTTTTTGACAATCCTAGTAGTATTCATGAGGTTTCAAAAAAAATAACAAATCACTTATATGAGCAGTCTAACCATCCTCATATCAAGAACGGTGAGGTTTATGTCACTTACTTAACGAACTTAAGCATTGATAACAATGTGGTTGATGCAATAGGAATTTTCAAGAGTGAAATTCAAGCTGACTTTTTGCAATTTGAAGAAAAAGCAACACACTTAGAAATGATTTTGCAACAAGGTGTAAGTCTTAACAAACTGGATAAAGGATGTTTGATTTTTAATTATAAAAAAGAAGAAGGATATAAAATCCTAACTGTAGATAGCAACCGTTACGATGCAAGATATTGGTTAGAACATTTCCTTTCTGTTGATGCTTTTGAAGATGAAAACTTCATCACTAAAAAATACTTAAAATTTTGTCAGAACTTTGCTAAAGATGTTGTATTTCCTGCTGAAGACAAGAAGGAAGAAGTAATGTTCATGAACCGTTCTGTGAATTATTTTGCCAAAAATGATGAATTTGAAGAGACCGAATTCCTGAATGAAGTACTAGACAATCCTGATTTAATTCCAGAATTTAAGAATTATAAAATAGACAAAGGAGAAAAATACAGCATAGAAGATATAACTTCTTTCCCCATCGCCAATGCAGCCGTTTCTGATGCTCGTAAATCAATAAAAAACGTAATAAACTTAGATACACACATCCAAATTAAAATGGATTTCATCAATCCTGAAAGTGCGGAGAAATATGTTGAAAAGGGGTGGGACGAAGAAAAACAAATGTATTATTATCTTGTTTATTTTAACAAAGAAGAGAAATCATAATATTTTTTTTTTGATAAAAATTGAATTAATCCTCATTTACAGCAGTATTTGGGGATTTTTATTTTTAGAT
>CBDUEE010000022.1:0-19702 GCA_965366105.1 uncultured Flavobacterium sp.
GAGTCAATAAGTTGTAAATCGTAAATCGCTCTTAACTTGTCCTCAACACTTAATTCTTTCGTATTCGTCATATTCTATAAGTACTTAACTGGATTTGAATTTTCTTCTGATAAAATAACGGCAAAATTAAGGATTTTTTTTCGAAGATACTCTACAATATAATTTTTTGTATAGCGTTCGCTTTCAAAATGTCCAATATCTGCCAATAAAAGTTGATTTTCGGCTTCATAAAACTGATGATACTTCAAATCAGCAGTCAAAAACACATCTGCTCCAGCTTGAATCGCATTTTTTATGGCAAAACTTCCAGCTCCGCCAAGGACTGCTATTTTTTTTACTTCTTTTCCTATAAAATTTGAATGTCGAATCCCATCGGCCCGCATTTTGTCCTTTACGAACAATAGAAAATCGGTCTCTTTCATTGGTGTTATCAATTCCCCAATCATTCCTAAACCAATATTTTGATGCGAATTTTGTAACTCGTAAATTTCATAAGCCACTTCTTCATACACATGATTTTCAAATAAGGTTTTTAGAATTTTATTTTCTAAATGTTTTTCGAAAGTGACTTCGATTTTGATTTCATCAGTTTCAACGAACTCAAATTTTTCACCTAACTTAGGATTACTGTTTTCATTGCCCATGAAAGTTCCTATTCCTTTAGAATTAAAACTACATTCATCATAATTTCCAATATTTCCAGCTCCAGCATCAAAAAGAGCCTTTCTTAACTTCTCTGCATTTTCAGGTATGGTAAAAGTTACTAGCTTTCGAATAAAATTTTGTTTCGGAATTAGCACTTTTGTATTTATTAAACCAAGTGCATCACAGAAAATTTTATTCACACCATATTGATGATTGTCTAAAGCCGTGTGCACTGCGTAGATTGCAATATCATTTTTTATCGCCTTAATAACAGCTCGTTCAACATAGTTTTTGCCTGTTATTTTTTTTAATCCAGAAAATAATATTGGATGAAAACAAACAACCAAATTGCATTTCTTAGCGATTGCTTCATCAATTATGTTCTCTAAAGCATCATGACAAACTAATATGCCTGTCGCTTCGATATCTTGATTCCCTACCAATAAACCTACATTGTCAAAATCTTCGGCGTAGGCGAGTGGTGCCATTTCTTCAAGTACGTATAGGATTTCTTTTATTTTCATTTAATGGGAGAATTTTTTAGTAGGTTGGTTTTTTCGAAAAAACAAAAAATCTAAATCAACAAATACACTTTTGATTTCAATTCAAAGATAATTTATTCTACTTTCGTATTATGAATTTACTTAGAAAAATACTGTTTCCGTTTGCCGTTTTATATGGTGTGATAACGAGTATTCGGAATTTTCTTTTTGATAAAGGTATTTTAAAATCCTACTCGTTTGATATACCCATAATTGCAGTAGGAAATCTTAGTGTTGGTGGTACGGGTAAAACTCCTCAAATAGAATATTTAATTCGCTTATTATCTGATACATATAAAATAGCAACACTTAGTAGAGGTTATAAGAGAGAATCTGAGGGTTTTATTTTGGCTGATGAAACTACCAATGCAAAAATTATCGGAGACGAACCTTTTCAGTTTTTCGAAAAATTCAAAAATATTCAGGTTGCTGTTGATGCCAATAGAAAAAATGGAATAGAACAATTGCTTTCGCAAAAAGATAAACCAGAAGTTATTTTGTTAGATGATGCTTTTCAACATCGCAAAGTAAAAGCTGGTTTTTATATTTTACTCACATCCTATGGAGATTTATTTTCGGATGATTTTATGTTACCCACTGGAAATTTGCGTGAAAGTAGAAGTGGAGCAAAAAGAGCTAATGTGATTATTGTAACAAAATGTCCTTTTGATCTTTCGCTAGAAAAACAGAATACTATTAGAAAGAAGTTAAAACTCTCTGCAAAGCAAGAATTATACTTTACTTTTATAGCTTATGACAATTTTGTTTTTGGTGAAAACCAAAAGATAAATGTAAATGAAATTCAAAAGGCTGCTACAGTATTAGTTGCTGGAATAGCTAAACCAAAACCTTTTTTTGATTATTTACAGAATGAAAAAGAGGTCTGTTTGTCTTTTCCAGACCATCATAATTTTACGGATAAAGACATTTTAGAAATTAAAAATTTAGCAAAAAACAATAAAATTATTACTACTGAAAAAGATTACGTAAGATTGAAAGGAAGTGTGCCTAGTAATCAGCTTTTTTACTTACCAATACAAAGTAATTTCATACAAAGTAACAAAAATTCAATTAATAATTTTGATAAAATAATTATAGATTATGTGGGAACAAGTTCAAGAAACCGTTAGTTATATTAAAGAAAAAATCAATTTCACTCCAGAATATGGTGTCATTTTAGGTTCTGGATTAGGGAGTTTTACGGATGAAATAAATGTAGAATATACTTTGCCGTATCACGAAATTCCAAATTTTCCAGTATCAACTGTTCAAGGACATAAAGGCGCTTTAGTTTTTGGAACAATTGGGGTAAAGAAAGTTGTAGCTATGCAAGGAAGATTTCATTTTTATGAAGGCTATTCGATGACTGAAGTTACCTTTCCAGTTCGTGTGATGAAGTTTTTAGGTGTGGAGAAATTAATAGTTTCTAATGCTTCGGGCGGTGTTAATCCAAGTTATAAAGTGGGCTCTATTGTAATGATTACGGATCATATTAATATGACACCAGAGCATCCTTTACGTGGTAAGAATGATGAACGTTTTGGCCCTCGTTTTGTAAATATGAGCGAACCTTATTCTCGAAAAATGATTGCTAAAGCTACCACATTAGCACAAAATCTTAGTATAGAAGTTCATGAAGGAATTTATTTAGGCTTACAGGGGCCAACATTTGAAACTTTGGCTGAATATAAAATGGTAAAAATCCTTGGTGCTGATTGTGTTGGAATGTCAACTGTTCCTGAAGTGATTGTGGCACGTCACATGGATTTAGAAACCTTTGGGATTTCTGTAATTACGGATATGGGTAATGAGGAAAGTATTGGAAGTATCTCACATGACGAAGTTTTAGAAGCTGCAAAAGGAGCAGAGCCAAAAGTGAGAAGCCTTATTAGAGAATTAATATTAAATTATTAGTAATCCTATATGTGCTGAGCAATTATTGTATAAAAATCCTCTGGGATGAATGGTTTAGTTATTACTTCATTCATCCCAAATGATAAAAGCATATCTCTGTTTTCATGTAGTGAGATTGCTGTAAGAGCAATAATTGGCGTAGTTTTGTCAAAAGCACGGATCAATTCTGTAGCAATTGTTCCATTTATTCCAGGTAAATGAACATCCATTAGAATTAAATCAAACTTATTATTGCGAACTGAATCAATTGCATCTTCTCCATTATCAATTACTTCACAAATTATCTTCTTATTATGAAGCATTTTTTTTGTAATCATCTGGTTGATTTTATTATCCTCAACCACAAGAATCTTTTTGTTCATCAATTTTGAATCATAATTAATTTTTGGAATAAAATTGACTTCTAGAGGAAGCTCGCTTATTTCAAAAACTAATTTAAATGAAAAAGAGGAACCTTCACCTACAATACTTTTTAATTTTATTTTTCCACCAAGGATTTTAATTAATTTCTTCACAATGGTTAATCCTAAACCTGTTCCTCCATACTTGCGATTTACTTCTATTGAAGCTTGAGAAAAACTATCAAAAACACTTAGTAATTTATCTTCGGGTATTCCTATTCCAGTATCTGTTATTTCAAAATATAATGTCGCTTTTTTATCCTCTAGCATGTAGAGATTACTGATTACCCTAATTTCACCATTTTTAGTAAATTTCAGGGCATTGTTAATTAAGTTTAATATAATTTGGGATAACTTTGTAGGATCGCCAATCAAAAAATCTGGAATAGCTTCATCTACTTCTAATATTAAATTATTGTTGTTCGCTATTGCTAATTCTTTTAATGAATTTTGAATACCAATTAAAAGTTGTTTGAGGTTAAAATTAGTCTGCTCTATTTCAATACTATGAGATTCAATTTTATTTATTTCTAGTATTTCATTAATAAATTTTGTTAAATAATCACCTGAAAATTTCAAAGAAGACAAATAATCCATTTGGCTTTTTTTTGGGTTTTCTTCTAATAACAAATGCGTAATTCCATTTATAGCATTCAATGGTGTTCGAAGTTCATGACTAACTGTCGAAAGAAATTCAGACCTGGCTTTTGAAGCTTTTTCTGCTTTATTTTTGGCTATTTCTAATTCATTATTTTTTTCTTGTAATAATAAATTTGATTGATTCCTTATGATATTATTTTTATATAAAGAAAGA
Source organism: uncultured Flavobacterium sp. (assembly GCA_965366105.1). Classification (GTDB taxonomy): domain Bacteria; phylum Bacteroidota; class Bacteroidia; order Flavobacteriales; family Flavobacteriaceae; genus Flavobacterium. Next base: position 4,317 of record CBDUEE010000022.1, read on the forward strand.
CTCAATAAGGATAAAATAGATATTAATGCAATAGCAAGAATACTAATCAGTTTAGAAAATTTACTAGTTTTCTCTTGTTCTTTGATCTTATTATTGGTTTGAATAATTTCTTTTAACCGTTCTGATTCTTTAAATTTGGTATAGTCATCTATGCCTAGCCTTTTGTTATTTCTAATCGAAATACGCTCTTTTATATTAAGATGTTGTTTTAAGTAGGAATAGGCTGTTTTTTTATCCAACATTTTTTCGTAAACATTACTTAAGGCAAGTAATATGTTGGATCTCTGTTCAAGATTTTCCGATTTATCGTTTAGTTCTAAAGCTTTATTGAGATAATTTAAAGCTAAGTTGCTTCTGTTTTTTTGAGTCTCAATACATCCTGTTTGATATAAAGCTTCAGCTTTAGTGTTGATTAAAGCTGTATTGTCAGGTTTTGAAATTATAGTTTCAAAAATAGGTATAGCAGAATCTAAATTGTTTTTTGATTTATAAATTAATGCTTTTTGTAGATTAAACAACTCAGCAAAATCAGGAATATTTAATTGAGTATGAATTGATTTGGCCTTGTTGAAATAGGCAGCTGCTTTATTGAAATTTTCTTTGGCCATGTAACATAAACCAAGATTGTAATATGCTGCAACTTGTTTGGCACTGGGTTTTATTGTAATATATAATGTGGTGCTTTTTTGTAATGACTCAATAGCGTCATCATATTTTTTTAAGTCATAATAGAGTTTTCCTAGATTGAAATTCTCAAATGCTTGCTCTTTGATATTATCATTAGTTTCTGCTTTAAGTATTGCTTTTTGAGTATGCAATAAAGCTTCTTTGTAATCGTTATTATTGACATTGGGATAAGCTGAACTACTATAATAAGCGATGCTGTCTGTTTTCTCTTGCCGTTGAGAATACAGTAACGTATTTAAAAAAAGTAAATAAACGAAAAGCCATTTCATTTGTTACCGATTTTTTAATTGTTAATTTTTCATGCTTGTCAAAAGAATTAAATCAATAATTCTAGAGGAATAACCTATCTCATTATCGTACCAGCCCACTACTTTTACCATTTTATCGATTACAGAAGTAAGCTGAGCATCAAATATACATGAATTTTCATTACCAATTACATCGACAGATACAATGGGATCTTCGGTATATGCTAAAATTCCTTTTAGTGAGGTTTCTGCTGCAATTTTAAAAGCTGCATTTATTTCTTCTATAGTAACTGCTCGTTTTACATTAAAAGTTATATCTGTCAAAGAACCATCGGGTACTGGGACTCTAATGCCGCAACCACCAATTTTTCCTTCAAAATCTGGGAATATTTTTGTTAGTGCTTTTGCAGCGCCAGTCGTTGTAGGAACTATAGATTGGCTTGCTCCACGGGCACGACGCAAGTCTTTATGCGGTTGATCGTGTAAACTTTGGTCCGTTGTGTAGGAGTGAATTGTGGTAATATACGCTTGTTCAATACCACAAAGTTCATTGATTACTTTAATCATTGGTGCGGCATTATTGGTCGTACAACTGGCATTTGATATAATAGTTTCAGTACCGTCTAGAATCGAGTCATTTACACCCAAAACTACTGTTTTTATAGTATCAACTTCTGAGGGCGCTGATAGTATTACTTTTTTGGCTCCTGCCAAAATATGAGCATTTAGATCTTCAAAAGTTTTGTACTTTCCTGTTGACTCAATTACATAATCAATGTTTAAACTTTTCCAATCCAGATTTGATATATTCTTTTCATGAAAAAACAAAAAGTGTTTTCCATCTATCAGAATACCTTTTTCATCACTCCCGACTGAAAGAGGTAAAACCCCATGAATGCTGTCGTATTTTACTAAATGAGCCATCGTTTTTGTGTCAGCAATGTCATTTATGGCTATTACTTCAATATTGGGATGGTTTAAAAGAAGACGAAATAAATTTCTGCCTATTCTTCCAAAACCATTTATTGCAATTCTTATCATAAGTCTTAAAATCTAGGAATTTAGAAGTCTAAAAGTCACTATTTCAAGTCTTTCAACTTTCTGACTTTAAGACATTCGACTATAAAATGTGTTTTTGAGCTTTGTAAGAGGAACGAACTAACGGGCCACTTTCTACATGACGGAAACCAAGTTCTAAACCAAATTTCTCATATTTTGCAAACTGTTCCGGTGTTATAAATTCTTTTACAGGTAAATGTTTTTTACTGGGCTGTAGGTACTGACCTATAGTTACAATGTCAACATTTGCTTCGCGAAGATCTCGCATTGTTTGATAAACTTCATCTTCTTGTTCTCCAAGACCTAACATGATTCCAGATTTTGTTCTATTGATTCCTTTTTCTTTAAGGTATCTTAAAACTTCTAGACTTCTATCATATTTTGCTTGAATACGTACTTCACGAGTCAATCTTCGAACGGTTTCTACATTATGCGAAACTACTTCTGGGTTGGCTTCTATGATTCGGTCTATATTTCTTTCAATTCCTTGAAAATCTGGGATCAAAGTTTCTAAAGTCGTGTTTGGATTCATTCTTCGGATTGCTTTTACGGTTTCTATCCAAATAATTGAACCGCCATCTTTCAAATCATCTCTATCTACACTTGTAATTACAGCGTGTTTAATATTCATCAATTTGATAGAGCGCGATACTTTTTCTGGTTCATCCCAGTCTACAGTTTCTGGTCTTCCGGTTTTTACACCACAAAAACCACAAGAACGGGTACATACGTTTCCTAGAATCATAAACGTTGCAGTTCCTTCGCCCCAACATTCACCCATATTAGGGCAACTTCCGGAGGTACATATCGTATTCAGACTATATTTATCAACAACGCCACGAAGTTCAGTGTATTTTTGGCCAATTGGGAGTTTCACCTTCAACCATTTCGGTTTTCCAACCGGTAAAGTATTTTCTAAAACAGTTTCCATATATCAATTTTCAAAGTGCAAAGATAGGGATTGTAGTTTATTTGTGGATTCGTTTATCCGTTTATTTGAAGCAAATGTATTCAGAGAATTAGGAGCAGAAATCTCTTTTTTATAATAAATAATTGTCCTGCTTTCGCCTTTATCTCTCCGCTGTGCTACGAGGATATCGGCTCTATCAGGGCTATTTTAAAACTTTTAGTAATGCTAAAGACTTTTTTGAAACTATTGTAAACCAGAAAAGCAGCACCTTTCGATACTGCTTTTCTTTTCTTATTTTGTATTTACTCCATTTGTACCGTAATCGGAAGGTTATAGGCAGTTCGTACTGCATTTCCGTCTAGCATTCCCGGTGTCCATTTGGTTCGTAAAGATTTTAAAACTCGAATAGCTTCTTTCCCTAAACCATAACCAGGATCTTTTTTTACATGAACATCGGTCATACTTCCATCTTTTTCAATTATAAATGAAACATAGATACGAATAGTAGTAACACCTTCAATTTCTGGTTTTTCAAAATTGTTTCCAACATACGAATAGAATTTATTTATTCCTCCTGGAAATTCTGGGAGTTTGTCTAGCGATACACTGCTCACTATCGCATTACCTAAATCTGTGCTATTTGTATTTGCTGTACCACTTCCTGAACTTGATGATGGATTGACACCCACAATTCCAGTTCCATCGGTAGTTACAGGTGCAGTATTTGAATTCTGAACACTTTTTATAATATCTGGACTAGCTAATGCTGCTTGAACTATAATAGGATTTACGAGTTGATCACTTTGAACCTGTTTTGCTGTATTTTGAGCTTTCACTTCGGGAAGAACTATTTTATCCACTTTTTTGATTTCATTTGGGGCGATATCGATTAATTGAACCGGCGCTATAAATTCAGGTAAAGGAATTGTAATTCTGATATCTGGATCAAAATAGCTAATTATTTTAGGAACACTTATAGCTCCAAATAGGAATAGTATACCTATAATAAAAGCTGTCAATGAAGTTCTGGTACTTTCCTGGCGTAATTTATACGCACCATATTCTTTGTTTCTGTTCTCAAAAACAAGGTTTAACCAACTGGTTTCGTAAATGCTTAATTTTGACATAGTTTATGGATTTAATGGTTAAGTAGCATTCAAATCATAAGCAAAGGTTATTTTAATCACTAACGCATATACAGTAATAATAGTATATAAATTTAATAATTATTTTTCATTAAACATGATTAATAGTTATCTATTTAACTTTAATGATGTGTAATTGTTATCTTAAGAGATTTAAGTTTGAATATTGTTAAAAAGAATATTATTAAAAAAAAAGCGTTTTGTTCTTGAAATGGGTATTGATTTATAGAACATTAATAGCTTATCTAAATCAAAATTTGAAAATAGTGAATCCCCAAAATCAATAGCTTTTAATGTATTACAAAAACAGAAATTGAGAAGTCTTATTCTAGAGTATACATAAAAATTGAAATATCAATTTTAAATTATAGCATTTTTCTATCTATAAAAGTGTTAGGAAATTAATTCAAATTACTTTTCTTTTTAAGAACCTACTATTGATATGTTACAATAAAGTTATCTTCTTTTCTGAATTATTTCGGCTAATAATTTTTTGGCTCGAAGCAATTTAACCTTTACATTACTTAGCGGTTCGTCAATTTTATTGGCGATTTCTTGGTAACTCATCTCCTGAAAATAACGCAGTTGAATGACTTCCTGATAATGTGGTTTTAGTTCTTTAATGAATTGTAATAAACGAGAAAGATTTTGTTCCGTAATCAATTCATCTTCTGCAGATGGTGTTGTATCAGCAATATTATAAGCTTGTTGATCTTCTTCGTCGGTAATTTCGACAAAAAGGCTTGATTTGTTTTTTCGCAATAAATCGATATGTACATTTTTTGCAATAGCAATAAGCCAGGTATTAAATTGGAAGTCTGTATTATAGGAAGCTATTTTGTCAAAAGCTTTAGAGAACGTTTCTATTGTAATGTCTTCTGCATTAGTTTCATTTTCAGTACGTTTCAGCATGAAGCCGTAGACTTCATTCCAATAATGATTTAATAGAAATGTGAAGGCAACTTGATCACCTTGTTTGGCTTTTTCTATTTGTTTGTTTATTTCCAATGCACTGGTTTTGAGAAGACGTTTGTTATGAATATATTAATTTGAGTAAATATCAGTACCAATTCAATTATAGGATACCAATATACAACATCTTTTTCTTTTAATTTACCTGCAGAAAATCCTATTACTAACCATGTAGTAAGATAGCGTAGGCCAATTAAACTCAATACAAATATCCATTGGAATTGGAAAGATAATAATATAATGGGCAGTATCAAAAATGATAATTGAGAACAATAAAAAAGACCCAATTGTACTTTATCAAATGGTTTATAGTAATTTGCTGTTGCAATGTGTCTCCTTTTTTGAATCAACCAGTCTTTATAACTTATTTTAGGTTTTGAAAGTGTAATACTTTCGGGTGTATAAGCGATAGTGATGTTTTTAGCATTTGCAGCTTGGTTTATAAATAGGTCGTCATCTCCAGAGCGAACTTGTATGTGAGAAATGAATCCATTTACATTAAAAAACTCCTCTTTTTTATACGCTAAGTTTCTTCCAACACCCATATAAGGATGTCCTGCTTTTGCCCAAGAAAAATATTGAATTGCCGTTAACAAAGTTTCAAAACGAATTATTTTATTCAAGAAGGAGTTGGCAATTTTTTCATATTTCCCATAACCCAATATTATTGTTTTTTGATCAGTAAACTGGGAGCTCATAGCCATAATCCAGTCCTTCGACGTAGGGTAACAATCTGCATCAATGAATAGTAAATACTCTTTTTTAGCCGCTTTTATTCCTAAGGTTAAGGCGTACTTTTTATTCCCCCAAAACGCTTCATTGTTCTTGACCTTTACTAATCGGATATTAGAGTATTGTTTTTCAAACTCTTCAAATACGGTTAAGGTTTCATCGCTTGAGGCATCGTCAATCAAAACGATTTCAAAGTCAGGATAGTTTTGTTGTGCCAGTAACGGAATAAAATTTGTTACGTTTTTTTCTTCGTTTTTGGCGCAGACAATAACTGAAATTGGGATTTGTTTTGGTGTTATCTTTTGGGCTTTGGCGAAAGCAAACTTTCCAAATATACCAAGATAATACAAAATTTGAATAGCAACAATAAATATAAAAGTGTAAAAAATAATAATAAGCATCAGAGTTTTGTGTAATTTTAATTCCCAAATTTTAAGAAAGTGCAAAGGTATGAAATACAATTATGAATTGTAAATTATAAATTTACGAATTTTTAAAGAATTTATCTGGGGCATTTTTTCATCTCATTTGCTGTTGCAATAGAATCAGTGGTGTTATTTTTTTCTAATTCAGTTATAATAGTTTGATAATTTATATCATCACGATTTTGAGACATTTTTCTTGTGGCCTGAATTTCATCAATTTCTATTTCAAAGGCAACAACACCACGGACTTGCAACATTGTTTTTTTAGATAAATCTTCGATACGAACTGGGTTTTTAGATGTTTGTTCGTATTTATCAACTAATTTTTTTAATGAGTTTACAACTGCTTCCCCTTCAATAATTTTAATTCGTCCATAGACATGAACCGCAATATAGTTCCATGTAGGTACATTTTCATGGTCATACCATGAAGATGATATGTAGGAATGTGGTCCAGAAAAAACAGCTAAAATGCTATCATTTTGTGCAAAACCTTCCCATTGTTTATTCTCTTTAGAAATATGACCTTCTAAAATAGCTTTGCCTTCAGAATTAGTTTCTAGCTCTAGCGGTATGTGAGTTGCCCATAATTTTCCATTTGTTTGGTTAATTAGAATGCCAAAACTATTTTCTTGTAGAAACTTTTTTATTTCTTCTTGATTTTCATTTTTGTAAATATCAGGTATATACATTTTTGATTTTAAAATTTGATTTTTATCGTTTCACATTTCGCACTTCTAAACTCGTACCTTAAATTACATTTACTTCTGCTTCAATATGGATCCCAAATTTATTAAAAATAGTTTTTTGAATATCTTTCGAAATATTTAGAATTTCTTGTCCTGTTGCATTCCCATAATTTACTAAAACCAAGGCTTGGTTTTTATGAATTCCAGCATCGCCAAAACGCTTTCCTTTAAAACCTGCTTGTTCTATGAGCCAACCTGCTGGGACTTTTACTTCAGTTTCAGAAATTTCATAATATTTCATTGCTGGAAATTGTTGATGAATTTTTTCAAAATCTGATTTTAATAAAATTGGATTTTTGAAAAAACTACCGCTGTTCCCTAATTCTTTTGGATCTGGCAATTTACTTTGACGAATGGTAATTACGGCATTACTAACTTCCTTTAATGTTGGTTGACTAATATTGTTTTTTGCTAATTCCGCAGAAATATCTCCATACGAAGTATTTATTTTATGGTTTTTTTTGGTTAATTTGAAAATTACAGACGTAATAATGTAGAGATCTTTTGCTTCATTTTTGAAAATGCTTTCTCGGTAACCAAAATTACATGCTTCTTTTGTAAAGCTTTTTATCTCCTGATTATCAATTGTAATTGCTTGGCAAGAAACGAAGGTGTCTTTTATTTCTGTTCCGTAAGCACCTATATTTTGCACTGGAGTGGTACCTACATTTCCTGGAATTAACGACATATTTTCTAAACCACCAAAGTTTTGATCAATAGTCCAAAGAACAAATTCATGCCAGTTTTCACCAGCTTGGCTTTCAACCCAGACAAAATCCTCATTTTCGGCAATGATAGTTTTACCTTTCAAATCAACGTGAATGACAAGGGCATCAATATCTTTTGTTAGCAGCATATTGCTACCTCCACCTAAAATAAATTTTTTCTGTAATTTATTTTTATTCAAAATATTTTTCAAATCCTCTGTAGAATGGACTGCTACAAACTGTTTTGCTTTGGCTTCGATGCCAAATGTATTGTGCTTTTTTAAAGAAAAATGATGTTGTATGTCCATGAAAGAGTTGGCTTTTTTGAATCCTAAAATCAAAAGTAAGAATTAAAATTTAGTTGTATATGTTTTCATCCAAATATGCATGGTGAATAGTGGCATGATGTAAGGTATCATGCTTTTGTCTCCATTTTGTAACCGCAATACGAGTTGCTTAATGTTGATGTGTTCAAAGTAGGGCATTTGAAAAATGTCACTTTTTAAAAAAGACTCTAATTCCTCTTTAAAAACGGGGATTTTCGTTATATAATCTCCCCAAGGTGCGCTAAGTCCTATTTTTTTAAATTTCAGGATTTCCTCTGGCAAACGTTTTTCCATTGCTTTTTTTAGAATATATTTTCCTTTTTTTTCTGTAAACAACCATTTGTCTTCGAGTGAACCTAATCCTATTATTAATCTAGGATCAAGAAAAGGTTCTCTACACTCAATAGAAGCACCCATTGTACAACGGTCATTTCTGTCCAGTAATGAGCATAAATAGGTATGTTGGTCAAAATAAAGTGCTTGCCTACGTAAGTTTTTGGGATACAATGATTTCGCCTCTTTGTAAATTTGTTTTCTATATTCGTTATTTGGGGGATTATTAATTCCAAAAGTTTCCTCTATATCCTTAGGGAAAATATTTGATCCGTTAAAAATAACCAAATCCGATTTTTTACTCATTTGTGCATAGCGCATTAATTTTTCATAACGCGGTTGTTTTGTGAAAAATTCTAAATTGCCAAGCGTGGCAATAGAACGCAACAATGATGGATATTTCAAGGCTTTGTAACGTACATAACCACCCATTAACTCGTCTGCACCTTCACCAGAAAGGAGCACTTTTACAGAAGATTTTGCCATTTGAGAAACAGACAAAATATGAGGTTCACTCAAATGCATAATCGGTTCGTCCTGAAAATAAGTAGAATTGACTAATTGATCATAAAGGTTTTGATCCTCTAATCTCATGGTATGAAAGCCATAATCTAATTTTTCGGCGAGCATTTTAGCTAAATGTGCTTCGTCGTGTTCCTTTTCTTTGAAACCCATATTAAAACTCTGGATGTCTTGGTATTTCTGGTGGTGTAAAGAAGTCAAAATAGATGAAGAATCTAGTCCACCGCTTAATAAAACTCCCACAGGAACATCACTTACCATTCTTAATTTTATGGAGTCATCAAAGGTTTCCCTGAACCATTCTACTGGGTTTTTAATTTCAGGTTGGTTGAGGATTTCATTTTTTAGATTCCACCATTTTTCGGTACTGGTTTTTCCGTCTTCCTGAATAGTCATGCTGTGTCCAGGTAGTAGTTTTTTGATGTTTTGATAGAGCGTATTTTCACCGGCAACAAATCGGTTAAATAGGTATTCTTCAAGTCCATCTTGCGCTATTTTGAGAGGAATACCAGCCGTAAATAAAGCTTTTTGTTCAGATCCAAAATAGAAAGTTTCGTTATAAAATGAATAGTATAAAGGTTTTACACCCATTCGATCCCGAACTATTGTTAGCTTTTTTTCTAATTTGTCCCAAATTGCAAAAGCAAACATTCCATTCAGACGGTTAAGCATTTTTAAACCGTATAGTTCAAACAATTTTATCAAAACTTCTGTGTCCGAGTTGGTTCTAATATCAAAGCCATTACTCTTTAATTCGGGATAAAATTCTTTGTAATTGTATATTTCACCGTTGTAAGTCATCACATATCTCCCGTTATCTGAAATAAAAGGTTGGTGACCAGCAACAGATACATCAATGATTGAAAGTCTTCTATGACCCAATCCGATATTATTTTCAATAAAGAGACCTTTGTCATCCGGGCCACGATGTTCCAGCGAATCACGCATTTTTGTTAAAACGCGTTCGTCAACCTTCTTCTGAGATTGCAAATGCAAGATTCCATTAATTCCACACATATTTATTTGTTGCTAGTAGTGTTGATTAATTGGTGGTATTTATTACTGATAATTTTCATATTGGTACTGTAATTAGCATTTTGTTCCACAAATTTTCTATTTTTGGAAACAGCTTCTTCTCGATATTTTTTATTTTCAAAAGACCAAATTAGTTCTTCTGCAAGATTATCAAAATCATCAATCGCAATTAGTTGTCCATTCTCACGATGTGTAATCCAACTTTGATTACCAGCAATATCTGTTACAATAGGATAGCAATTACAAGCCATCGCTTCAAATAAAGAAGCCGAAACTCCTTCGGTTATTGGCATGCTAATATAGATATTAGATTCTTGTAATAATTTTGGCAACTCTGTATTTAGAATTCTTCCAGTAAAATTCACCTTTTTTTCTATATCTAATTTTTTGGCTAAATCTTTTAAAACGTTTAGTTCAGCTCCGTCACCTACTACAGTAAGTACGAAATCTATACCCTTTTGGTTTAAAATGGAGAAAGATTTTAGAATAATAATATGTCGATATTCTGGTAATAAGGAACGTGTTACGATGGCGCAAATTTTATCAGGATTGGCTATATTTGTCTTTCCAAATTTTGTCAAATCAATTCCCTTTGGCAAGACCAAAACCTTGTGTAAATTAACATTGTTCTCGATCATCGACAAAGTCATCACTGGTCCCCAAGCATGAATAAGATCTGCTTTTTGAAAGGCATAGTATTGAATAATTTTTTTTAATGGAAGTGTAATGGATTTTTCTGGCCATAAATCAGTTATCCCTTGTTGTGCAATTGCCAGAGGTTGAATTCCCGAGACTGCAGCTAGAAAACCATAACTGGTTGTCCGCTCTGCAATTATCATATCTGGTTTTTCACTTTTTTTTATTTTTTTTATTTTAAAAATAGCGAAAATAAATTCTAAAATCCTTAAAATTCGGTTTTTATGGCAATTGTTAGGCGTTTTTAATTCCCAAGTTAAGATTTCGAAATCACCAAATTCTTTAAGTCCATTCATCCAAGTGATCGCATCGGCTCTATATGATTCTCCAAGAAAAAGTATTTTCTTTTTTTTCATTGTAGTTATTCCGAAGTTAAAGCTCGATTTATGAAATCATTTAATGGTTTTAGTACGATTAGTTTTTGACTCATAACGGCAACGAAATCTTTCTTAGAAACAGACAAAAAATCGATTGCTTGAGAAGACTCAAAACTTTTTAATTTTAATAGTTCAATAGCTGGATGCTCTTTTTCATAACCTCTTGGAGGATTTTTTAAGGTGTTTTTTTCGTTTCGATCAAAATTATTAAACTCTTTCTTGAAATTTTTCTCATTAAGAATCGATTCTAAATCTTCGTGGAAAAATGCAATTTCCTTGCGCATTTTTTTTAAGTCATCTGCTTCTGGACAATACAATCCTCCTGCAATAAAACTAGCTCCTTTTTCTAAGTGAATATAATAACCAGAACGATTTAGGCCTTTAGTTCCTGAGGAAAACCAAAGTCCTAAATGAGTTTTATAAGGCGTTTTATCTTTAGAAAATCGAATGTCACGATTAATTCTAAAAGTGCAGTTTTTGACTTCTAACATTTCCAATGAAGGATCTAGCGGTTTCAAAACATCAAGTAAATCAGCCACTAATTGTTGGTAATCTTTTTTGAAAGCTTCGTATCTTTTTTTATTTTCTAAAAACCAATCCCGGTTGTTATTCGCTTTTAAATCATCCAGAAATTGTAGTGTCTCTTTTGAAAGCATCTTTCGCTATTGTATTTGTTTTCTTAAGTCTTCTTCGCTGATAAAACCAGAATGTTGCCATTTTTTTTCTGCTTTTTCATATAAAAAAAGTGTTGGAAGTTCGCTTATTTTCATCGCATCCATAAGCGTCTTGTTTTTATCAGCATCCAATCGAATGATAACTACATTATCGTTTTCTTCCTTTTGCATTTTTGCGATATAAGGCGCCATTTTTTTACAAGGAGCACACCATTCTGCGTAAAAGTTTATGAGAACTTTTTTATCTGAATCTACTAATTTATTGTATTCTTCAACTGTCATACCAATGGTTTTTCCAGTTGGCTTAGACATTCCTTCGGCGTCCCATTTTAGTATTCCGCCTTGCAATTCGTAAATTGTTTTGAAACCTAATTCTTCTAATTTGTTTGCAGCACTTTTACTTCTTCCGCCACTTTTGCAATACACGAAAACGGGTTTTGTTTTATCTAGTTTTTCTGCACCTGCAACAAAACTATTTCCTAACCAGTCAATATTTAAAGCATTATCAATATGAGAGGTTGAAAATTCTTCGGGAGTTCGTACATCAAGAATTTGTGCATTTGGAGTTGCTTTCATTTTTTCGGCAAAAGCTTTTGCATCAATAGTTTTGTTGTCTTTTGATGTTTGTCCATTGCAGGATAGAATTATGAACGATATAATTACGAGTATTATAGGATTAAATTTCAATGTGTCTGTATTTAAAATTGATTAGGCAAAATTAGTATATTTTTCAGTTTTTGAATCGTATAAATTATTAAATAAAAGTTATAAGTTGAAAATTTTATAGGTTTGATGTGTCGATTTTAAAATTGCTTCGGTACGCTCTGGATGGGTATCTGAAATAAAAAGTTGTCCAAAGGTATCGCTATTCACCATTTCGATTATTTTGGCCACGCGACTCTCGTCTAGTTTATCGAAAATATCATCAAATAATAAAATTGGTTTTACCCCACTTTGTTTTTTTAAAAATTCAAATTGTGCTAGTTTTAAAGCAATTAGATATGTTTTTTGTTGCCCTTGTGATCCGAATTTCTTTATTGGATGATGGTCAATCTCAAAGGCTAAATCATCTTTATGAATTCCCACGCTTGTATAATGCAGAGCACGATCCTTGTTGATGTTTTCCTGTAAAAGTGTCAGTAAATCCTTTTCGAATAAATGACTTTCATATACCAGTTGTACCGTTTCTTGTGAGCCAGTTATGGCTTGATGGTGTTTGTTGAAAATAGGAATAAATTGTTCGATAAATTCTTTTCTTTTTTCGAAAATATATTTGCCAAAACCATCCAACTGTTCATTATAAATGGATAAAGTATCGTTTTCAAAAACATGATTCAAGGCAAAATATTTTAACAATGCATTGCGTTGGCTCATTACTTTTTGATATTGAATGAGTTGTTGTAAATAATGCGAATCCAATTGCGAAATAACGCTATCCATGAATTTTCGCCTGGTTTCGCTTCCTTCTACGATCAAATCTCTGTCTGCTGGTGAAATTATAACTAAAGGAATAAAACCAATATGATCTGAAAATTTATCATACGATTTGCCATTGCGTTTCAAGATTTTTTTTTGACCTTTTTTTAGACTGCAAACAATTTGTTCACTTCTTTCATTTTTTTCGAATGCAGCATCTATTACAAAAAATTCTTCGCCATGTTTAATATTCTGAACGGCCAACGGGTTAAAATAGCTTTTGCCGTACGATAAATGATAGATTGCATCGAGCACATTTGTTTTTCCGATACCGTTTCTGCCTACAAAACAATTTATTTTGCTGTCAAAATCGAAATTTGCTTCTGAAAAATTCTTATAATTAAAGAGTGAAATGTTTTTTAAATACATGGTAAAGGCTTACTGGTATTGAGAATTTTGCTGTTTTTCAACAATTTTTTCAAAGAGGGTGCAAATTATTCAAAAATATCGATATAAACTGGTTTTCTCTTTGTTTCTATGGTAAATATTTTGTCTTTATGGAGAAAGAATCTTTAATAGTGTTTTTTTTTAATATTAAAGCAAATTTCTTGTGTGGGTTTGAATAAAAATTTTATTTTTGCGCTTCACTAAATTATAAAAAATGGCAACGTTCAATAAACGAGGATATAAAGCACCAAAAGAAAAAGAAGTAAAAGATGATGCAGTTACGGCAACTGTAATTGATGAAAAAGACAGTACAACTGCTGAAGTTTTTTCAAAACTAGATCAAACTGCTACAATAACAGAGGATTGGGTTGCTAAAAATCAAAAAATCATTATTGGATTAGTGGCTGCGGCTGCTATAGTTACTATTGGTTATTTAGCATATCAACGTTTTATTGCTGCTCCACAACAAGAGGAAGCTGCTAATGAAATGTTTCTTGCTGAACAAAACTTTCAAAAAGCAACTGATGGAGTAGCTAGTGATTCATTATATAAATTGTCTCTTAACGGTTCTGAAGGTAAATTTGGATTTTTAAAAATTGCAGATGAATATTCTGGAACTGATGCTGGAAATTTAGCAAACTATTACGCAGGTATAGCATACTTAAACACTGGAAAATATACAGAAGCTATTGATTATTTGAACAAATTCAAATCAGACGATATTGTTTTAGGAGCTTTGGCAAAAGGAGCAATCGGAGATGCTTATTCGCAAAAAAATCAAGCTAAAGAAGCGTTAGATAATTACGTTAAAGCGGCAAATATGAATAAAAATGATTTTACTACGCCACGTTTCTTGTTGAAAGCGGGTAAAGTTGCGCTAACATTAGATAATAAAGCAGATGCTTTAAAATATTTCACAGATATTAAAGATAATTATGATGGATCACCAGAAGCGGCTTCAATTGACGCTTTGATTGGATCAGCACAATAATACAAAGTTCGTATTTGTACATGGAGGGTTAGAAGTTATTAGGTTTTTGATTTTTTTTCAAAAAGCTTGTAATTTCTAACCTTCTCTCGTATCTTTAACTTCTAATTTATAAAATACAACCTTCAAATGGCTACTATAAATAAAAACTTATCTGTTTACGATAAAAATTCAATACCAACTGCCAAAGATTTTCGTTTTGGGATTGTTGTTTCAGAATGGAATGATTCAATTACTGAAGGGCTTTACAAAGGTGCTATAGATGCATTTTTAGAAAACCAAGTTCCAGCTCATCATATTATTCGTTGGAATGTTCCTGGAAGTTTTGAATTGATATATGGTTCTAAAAAAATGTTACAAACGCAGAATGTTGATGCGGTGATTGCCATTGGATGTGTAATTCAAGGACAAACCAAACATTTTGATTTTGTATGCGAAGGTGTAACGCAAGGAATTAAAGATTTGAACGTACAAACTGATATTCCCGTTATTTTTTGTGTTTTGACTGATAATACGATGCAACAATCTATTGATAGAAGTGGAGGAATTCACGGTAACAAAGGAACTGAAGCAGCAATTGCGGCTATAAAAATGGCTTTTATTCGTCAGCAAGCTTCTTTAACACATCAGATAGATAATCAACATTTATTGTCTTCAGGACAAATTCAAATAGAAGAAGGAACCCC
The DNA here is from genome assembly GCA_965366105.1 of uncultured Flavobacterium sp. Classification (GTDB taxonomy): domain Bacteria; phylum Bacteroidota; class Bacteroidia; order Flavobacteriales; family Flavobacteriaceae; genus Flavobacterium. Next base: position 19,451 of record CBDUEE010000022.1, read on the forward strand.
TTTAGAACTGAAAGAATAAATCGTAAAAAACTATAAATTATTAAACCTATACTGTTTTAAATAGTATAGGTTTTTTTGTTTTATTTATGACTCAATAAGCTACCATTCCCCGTAGAAATTCATTAAATTTGCACTTCTTGTTTTCAAAAAACTATATAACTTTAAACCTGATTTTTTTAATGTCGAGTATTATTCAATTACTTCCTGATCATGTTGCGAATCAAATTGCTGCTGGAGAAGTGGTTCAAAGAC
>CBDUEE010000023.1:0-19352 GCA_965366105.1 uncultured Flavobacterium sp.
CTTTAGACATTTCTAAAAATAAAGTATCCGATCTAGAATATATAGAAAAAATTATAATTGCAAACTCGGAAGTAACCTTTATTGATGAAAAAATAACTATTGAAAAAGCCTTATTTTTAGAAAGTGAGAAAAAAGAAAAGGAGTTAATTGTAAAATTAGGCACAAATCAAACCCAATTGGCAAATTCTAAAAAAATTCGATTGAATGCTTCTTTCTTATTTGATTTAGGAACTTGGTATAATCAACAGCTAATTCTTAAGTATAATTTTGAAGAGAATGACCAAAAAAAGGATGCTTCGCAAAAGCAATTGAAGTCAAAAACGAGTGCTTTTCAGCTATTAGAATTGCCTTATGAAAATTGGAAAACTATTTTAAAAACAAATTTAGATACACTTTCTTTCGAGAAGGAAAGAGCAATTGCAACAAGAACTAAACTTTTAGTTTCGAAAGAATTAGTTCATTTTGCTGATAATTTGCACGATGGCGAAAATTGTCCGCTTTGTGGTTCGCAAGAACATCCCAATGTGATGCAAGGTGAAGATGTGACAAATCAATTAGAAATTATTTCTAAAACAATTACTGATTTAGCTGATAAAGAAACAGAAATCACTTTCAAAAAGTCTCAGTGTGAAAAATTAGAATTCGAAATAAATCATTTTCAAGAGCAATTTAAAACAATTGTTTCAGAAAGAGAAAGCATTGAAAAGGTGCAAAAAAATCACTTATCAAAGTTTATTTGGAAAGATTTTGATCCAAAAGACGCCCAACTTTTTGAATCCAAAAAAGCAGAACAACAACTTTTAGAAAAGACGATAACGGCTTTAGAAATTGAGGAAAAGGAACTTCGCGAGGCGCAAGAAACTATCGCATTGTTGCTAAAAAATCACAACGGAACTAAAGGCGAATTAGAAACGAAGAAAGCTGCTAAAAGCGGTGCGATCGAAAATGCGTTATCACAATTGAAAGTACTTTTATTTGTTGATTATCAAGCAATTGCAGTAGCTTCGATTCAATCCGAAAAAATAGCTTTACACGCTAAAAATTTAAAAATAGCAGAAGAGTATCAGCTTTTAAAAGAGGTTGTTACTAAGCAAAATGAAGACTTAGCTACCTTGACAGGAAGTTTAAAAATGATTCAATTACAGGTAGTTGAGAATGAAAAAGTTGTAGCAAAGAGCCAAAAAAACATTTCAGAACTGCTTCAGGAACATCATTTTTCGTCTGTTGAAGAAGTGAGAACAATACTTATTAAAAACTGGAACTTAGAAGCTGAAAAAGAGAAATTAAAACTTTTTGCGGTGAACTTACTAACTGCAATTAATTCTTTTTCTGAAGCTGAGAAACTGATAACTGGAAAAACTTTTGATGGTGAAATTCTAGATGAAAAAACCGCGCAAGTTGCTACATTCCAATTGAAATACGAAACGCAATTAGGAAAACTATCTACTTTGCAAGATAATTTAAAACGAATAAATACAGCTTTTACTGAAAAAGCAGAATTATTATTACAATTTGAAGTGCTGCAGACGCGTTCCACAAACCTAGGAATCTTAGCAAATATGTTTAATGCGAGTGGTTTTGTAAATTACGTTTCTAGTATTTATTTGCAAAATTTAGCGGATGTTGCTAATGTACGTTTTCATCGAATGACTAAAAATCAATTGAGTTTAACGATTAATAGTGCTAATGAATTTGAAGTAATTGACTACCTAAACAATGGATTTGCAAGAAGTGTAAAAACACTTTCTGGAGGTCAAGGTTTTCAGGCTTATTTATGTTTGGCTTTAGCATTGGCAGAAAGTGTTCAATCTTTAAATAAAAATGATAAAAACTTCTTTTTTATTGATGAGGGTTTTGGTACACAAGATCCGGAAAGTATCTCGGTTGTTTTTGAAACTTTACAATCGCTGTACAAAGAAAATAGAATTGTTGGGATTATTTCGCATGTTAGTGAACTACAAGAACGAATTCCTCGCTCTGTAAATGTGTTTAAAGACGAAGAAAAAGGAAGTATAGTAACTGAAAGCTGGCATTAGAGTAAGGAGGTTGCAATACGAGAAATATCCTTATTCGGTGCATTAAAATTCAAATTTTTAAAAAATAATAATAGATTCAAATAATTGCTAATGTGTGATTTATATAAATTATTCAATTAATATTATAACAATTTTAGAATTTTAAAAGTTGAACTTTGTTTTATAAGATTACAACATTTAAACACAATTAAAATGGAATCAAAAGCAAATAAAGAAACACAACATCTTAAAATTTTTGGTGATTGGAAAAGACAAGCAGATAAACTGAAAGAAAAGTTTCCGGAATTAACAGATTCTGATTTAAAATTTGAAAGTGGTACAGAAGATGACTTAATCAAAAGAGTAGAAGCCCGTTTACATAAAAATCGTGATGAGGTAATTAGTATTATAAAAAGAGAGCTGCCTGCAACATTATAATTGACTTATTTTTGTGGGCAACTTACTAGCTAATAACTGTTAAGAATACACATAATAGCCAATAAAAGCGTAGGTAAGTAACACCTACGCTTTTTTTATTCACTAAACTTCCACTTAATTATGATACCAGTCAAAAAAGAAGGGGTTCTGCTAAAAAAAACACATCTCTCCTTTGAAAATGATAGCGTTTTAAATCCCGGCATAATGCAGGAGGGAAATACTGTACACATGCTTTATAGAGCGGTTAGATCAGGAAATTATTCTACGATTGGATATTGTAAGCTGGATGGTCCTTTAAATATAGTGCAACGTGATAATACACCATTATTAATTCCTTTTACTGAGGAAGCTTCCATGGGAATTGAAGATCCAAGAATTGTTAAAATTGAAGGTATTTACTATATAACTTACACTGCTTATAATGGTGTAAATGCGTTGGGCGCTTTAGCAACTTCTACTGATTTATTGAATTTTGAAAGACATGGAATTATTGTTCCCAAATTTACTTATGATGAGTTTAAACGATTAGCGGAATGTAACAATTTAGTAAACGCGAAATATTTTCGTCAAGAACGTCATTTTGAGCACGCTAAAGAGATATTTCTTTGGGATAAAGATGTGATTTTTTTTCCTAGAAAAATCAACGGTAAGCTGGCTTTTTTGCACCGTATTCGTCCAGGAATTCAACTGGTTTTAGTTGAAAGTTTAGAGAAATTAACCACAGAATTTTGGAACCATTATTTTCTACATTTAAATGAACATATTGTTCTCGATCCTGCAGGAAATAAACACGAATCAGGATATATTGGTGGTGGTTGCCCTCCAATAGAAACAGATATAGGTTGGTTACTTATTTATCATGGTGTTTGTGACACAGCGCAAGGATATATTTATTCTGCTGCAGCTGCGCTTTTAGACCTAGATAATCCTACCAAAGTGATTGCAAGATTAGTAGATCCATTATTTTCTCCTGAGCTTGATTATGAAAAAAATGGAGTTGTATCAAATGTTGTCTTTCCCACAGGAACCGCACTATTTGATGACACTCTTTACATTTATTATGGAGCAGCAGACAAACGTATTGCGTGTGCCTCTTTAAGTTTAAAAGCATTATTACGTGAACTTTTATTAAATCCAATTAATCATGAAAACTAATTATTTCCCAATTTATAAAAATCCATTACTGGTTTATAATGAAGCAAAAAAGAATCTAAAAGAAAATGAATTCATGAAACTGATAAAAAAGTCTAATTTTGAATTAATTCTGTCCCAACAGAAAAAAACACCGGAAATAGTTTTTATCACTTCCTATCCACCTAGAGAATGCGGTATTGCAACGTATTCGCAGGATTTAAAAAATGCTATTCAGGAAAAATTTGGAAATTCATTTTCCTTAAAAGTATGTGCTTTAGAAACAGGTGAATCCAATTATAATTATCCTGAAGAGGTGAAATATATATTGAATACGCAAGAAGAAGAAAATTTTCTGGAATTAGCAACTACAATTAATTCAAATAAAAATATTGCAATGCTATTTCTAGAGCATGAGTTTGGTCTGTTTGGGGGAGAATATGGCGAATATCTATTAGAATTTATGGAGCATATAGAGCAAGCAATTACAACTACATTTCATACTGTTTTACCTAATCCAAATAATAAATTAAGAGAAATAGTGAATAAAATCACTGATTATTCTGATACTATAATCGTGATGACTGCTACATCCAAGGCTATTTTAATAAATGATTACGGAATATCAGAACAAAAAGTTACGGTCATTTCTCATGGGACACATTTAGTTTCTCCAATTGATGTTTCGCAACTTAAAACAAAAAATGAATTTAGCGATAAAATTGTCTTATCAACATTTGGTTTATTAAGCGATGGAAAAAGTATTGAAACAGCATTAGATGCTTTGCCTCAAATTATCGAAAAATTCCCGAATGTTATTTACTTAATCATCGGTAAAACACATCCGGAATTAATTAAACGTGAAGGTGAAAAATACCGCGATTTTCTTTATAAAAAAGTAAACGAATTACATTTAGAAAATAATGTTCAATTTATAAATAAGTACTTATCTCTGGAGGAATTAATGAATTATTTGCAACAAACAAAAATATATTTATTTACTTCAAAAGATCCAAACCAAGCTGTTAGTGGCACGTTAGCTTATGCCATGGCGTGTGGTTGTCCAATTATTGCAACGCCAATTCCTCATGCCAAAGAATTCTTAGATGGAGCCGGTTTGAATTATGATTTTCAAAATGCTTCGCAACTGTCTCAAAAAACAATTGAATTACTTTATAATCCAAAATTGTTAGAGGAAATGCGTTTGAATGCTCTACACAAAATTAGCCCAACTTCTTGGCAAAATGCGGCAATCGCACACATTCAATTAGTAAAAAACAAAAATAAAATTGTTTTATACTATAAGATGCCTAAAATTTCAATGGACCACATAAAAAGAATGACTACCAAGGATGGCTATATTCAGTTTTCAGCCATTTCTATTCCTGATATTGAATCGGGTTATACTATAGATGATAATGCAAGAGCATTAATTGCTGTTACAAAACACTACGAATTGACAAATGAAATTGCAGATTTAGAATTAATAAAAATCTATTTAAATTACATTATATTTTGTCAGCAAGAAAATGGAAGTTTTTTAAATTACGTGGATAAGGAAGGAAATTTTACAGCAAATAATAATAATGAAAATTTAGAAGATGCTAATGGTCGTGCAATTTGGGCTTTAGGAGAGTTCATTTCTTTTAAAAACAGTATTGCTAATGATTTGATTGATAAAGCTACAATTGCAATTGAAAAAGCAATAAAAAATATTGTGAAACTACATTCTCCTAGAGCTATTTCTTTTGTTATTAAAGGATTGTATTTTTATAATTTTGATAAACAAAGCCCAAGAATAAATCAAATTATTACATCACTTGCGGATAATTTAGTTTCAAAATACCGTGGAATTTCAGATGACAGTTGGAAATGGTATGAAGATTATTTAACCTATGCCAACAGTATTTTGCCCGAAGGAATGTTATTTGCTGGTTTGGCTACAGGAAGTAAATTATTTAAGGATATAGCAAAAACGACATTTGATTTTTTACTTTCTATTATTTTTAAAGAGGATCAAATTAAAGTCATTTCAAACCAAGGTTGGTATCAAAAAGGGAAATCGACAAATCAATATGGCGAACAACCAATTGATGTTGCATACACCATTTTGGCGTTAAAAACTTTTTATCAAGTTTATGAAGAACCTAGTTATAAAGACAAAATGAAAATTGCATTTGACTGGTTTTTAGGTAAAAATCATTTACATCAAATCGTTTATAATCCCAAAACGGGTGGTTGTTATGATGGCTTAGAGCAAAATCACGTTAATTTGAATCAAGGTGCAGAATCTACCATTAGTTATTTACTTTCCAGAATAGCCATGGAGCAGGTAACTAATTCAATAAACGAATTGATATCGTATCAAGATGTTCTTCAAAATAAGTGAATATTGTAAGTTATACTATTAATAGTATAACAAGTTTTGTTACCTAGAATTGCACCTTTACTGTATAGAATAATAAATAGAAGTTTGATTTTTAGGTATTTAATATAGGTACTCATCATCCTATATTAGGTTATGTGCGTAAACTTATATTGTATTGTGTAACAATTAGAAATAGAATTTAATTTAATAAATATAATAAAATGAAAAATTTAGATAACAAAACAAAATTAGCAATTGGTAGTTTATTAATTGGTGCGCTTGCAGGAGCTACAATTGGAGTTCTATTTGCACCGAATAAAGGAAAAAAATCAAGAAAAAATATTGCCAATAGCGTTAAAAAAACAAGTGGTAAAATTAAAAAAGAAATCCTCCAAGAAGGAAAATATTTGAAAAATAAAGCAATGAAGTTTGAAAATCGTATGGAAGATAAAGTAAATCAAGCAACTACTTCTTTCAAAGATAAAGCGAATGAATTGCTTCATGGTGCTACAGACCATCAAATGGTTAAAAAATAATTCATACAAAATCCTTGAAAAATTGAAATAAATTTTTCAAGGATTTTTCTTTTAAAAAAAAAGAATAATATATTTAGATATTATTAAAGCATTATAACTAATTAGAAAGATTTAATATCAAAATAGAGGAGTTATCAAACGCAAACTCATGATAAAGAGTTAAATGAGTTAAAGATTTCTGATGAAAATTAAATGTTTTTTATCATGTAAAAAAGATACTATTATTTTGTTTTTTAAACTTATACTCTTTAGTGGAGTATGTTTTTAAATTGAATTTTCATATTTTACAACTACATTAGACGATGTTGAATACATTTTTATTCCTTCAATATCAAAGCGTTTTTTAATACTCTCGAAAACATTCGTTTTCAATGTAAAGGAGTCAGAATAGTTAGGCGACCAAGTCCAAGCTCTTAAAGTCATAGTATTGTCATTGAATTTAATAAGAGCAGTTTTTACGATTGGTTGATTTTCATTCTTTTGAATCTCTGAACGATTATCATAAATAAGAGGATGTTTTTCACATTCTTCTTGAATTATTATTTTTGCAAGATCAATATTGCTATCCAGCGTAATGTTTATATCAATAAATTCACAATTTTTAGATTCTCCTAAATCATAATTAATCAATTTTTCTTTATTAATTATCGAATTTGGAATTACAATCATTTTATTTCCAGAATCTTTAATTATAGTATGACGCATTGTTATGTCTACGACTTTTCCTCCCATTGTATCAGAAATTTTTATAACATCATTAATTTTAAATGGTTTGAATGCAATAATAAAAACACCTCCAACAATATTTGATAATGCTTCTTGAGAAGCTACTCCGGCAATTACAACAACAACTCCAGCACCACCCAAAGCAGTATGAACAATGGTTCGAAATGCAGGAAAGGCAATTAAAAAAAGGATAAGACCTGCATAACAAATACTAAAAACGGCAACATAACGTAAAAATTTATAACTGGTTGGATCAAAATCATGTATTATTTGATCTCTAATTTTATTTTTAAACCAAAGATTACAAGTCGTCGCAGAAACGATTGTTAGGACAGAAATTAATCCTAAATAAGTAACAAGTTTAAAAAAATATACCAACTCTTCATCTTTATTTCGATCTACAAAAACAAAACTGATCGCAATTATTCCTAATACTAACCAAAGCGTGTTCAAAGTAAGTTTTAATAATTTTATGGGCTTAATCTTTGCATCTTGAAAGTATTCACTTTCTTTTTTATTAAACCATTTATCAATTATATAAGTAAGTATAGTAAGGATACCTAATATAAAAATTACGGTAATAGTGTATATAATATGAGATTGATATGTTTCTAGAAAGTTGTTCATTATAGTATAATTAGTCAATTATAATAATAGCCATGGTATTAACATCTGCTTTTGATAAATTTCAAAAGTAATATACTTTTATTGATAATTTATATTTTTAGGACTCATTCATTAGTTACCTAATATTTAGTTTTCTATTTGAATAAAAAAAGCAACAATAGGGAGGTATGTTGTTAATATAAAGTAGAATGTTTTTTTTTATTAACATTTTTTTTCATAATTTAGAGAGTTATTAATTTTAAATTATGAAATATATAAACAAAACAAATTTGCTGTTGTTCTTGTTATTTACTTTACAAATAACTGTTGCGCAAGAGTTGCCAAAACGTATAATGACAATTCAGCAATTAGCAGATAGCTTAGTTGCTAAAAATATTCAAATAAAATTAGCAAATGTGTCTGTCAAACTAGCAGATGCTAAAATTGGTGATGTAAAAATGAACAAGCTTCCAGATATTAGTGCTGTAATGAATGGCATGTATTTGAGTGATGTGTCTATTTACGACAAACATTGGTCTCAAATTCAAAAAGTGAACATCCCTAATTTTGGACATCAATTTACGATTTCGGCTAAGCAACTTATTTATGGTGGTGGTAGAGTAACTAAAGCAGTAGAATTAGCAGGAATGAGTAAATCATTAGCAGAAAACCAACGTAATGATGTCAATTTAGGGGTAAAACTCAATGCCGCTGAATTGTATTTGAGTCTTTATAATTTGCAAAATCAAAAAGAAATTTTACTGAATAATGAAGTTTTGGCTAATGAACGTTTGAAAAATGTAAAACTATTTTTTGATCAAAATATGGTCACAAAAAATGAAGTACTTCGTGCCGAAGTTTTAAAAAGACAATTAGGACAGAGTATATTACAAATTCAAAATGCCATTGAAATCACTAATAAAAACCTATTGTTATATGCTGGACTTCAGGAGAGTGTTATGATCGTTCCCGATGTGAGTAACATCAATCATCAAATTCGGGATCAAGATGAAGGCTATTTCCTAGAACTTGCTTATAAAAATAATCCACAATTAAGTATTAGCGACGTTCAAATTGCAATGACAAAGAAAAATTTGGAGCTTACAAAATCTGAAAATATGCCTGTTTTAGCTGGTTTTTCAGGTTATAATGCTTCACGACCTATGACTAGTACGGTTCCAGCTATGGATTTTTATTCTGCTAACTATCAAGTGGGACTTAATTTATCCTACAATTTTGAGACACTTTATAAAAATGGAAAAAAAGCAGCCGTTAATAAAGTTTTAATTGAGCAATCTGAATTAGCAAAAGTGGCTATCATGCAACAAATCGACACACAGGTTAATGCTGCTTACAAAAATTACCGCCAAGCTATCAAGCAAAGAGAAGTTAGTGTAATTAATGCAGCTGCCGCAGATGAAAACTATCGTATTACGGAACTGAAATATAAAAACCAGTTAGTCACTATAGCAGAAATTATCGATGCTTCGAATACAAAGCTTCAAGCAGAATTACAAACTTTGGATGATAGCACCGCCATTATTTTGAATTATATAAAACTTTTACGCGTTACCGGACAATTATAAATCATTCTCATTTTTAAAAAATAGATTATGGCAACTACAGCTAAAAAAATCAAGTCAAAAAACAAACTATATCTTACACTTTTAAACTCGTTCGTATTTATTATAACGTTCTTGGCTATCTGGTTTATCTTTAAAAATTATTTTCATTTCAATGATGATACTTATGTTAACGACGCTCAAGTAAAAGCCTATATCAACCCAATAAATTCACGTGTTCCGGGTTATATAAAAAAAATACGATTTCAAGAACATCAACAAGTAAAAAAAGGAGACACTCTCGTGATACTTGATGATGCAGATTTTAAAAATGTTATTGCTCAAGCACAAGCTGGATTAAATCAAGCTATTGCTAATAAAGCATCAGCACAATCATCTGTCGCACGAGTGAGCACAGGAGAAAATACAGTTATAGCAAATATTTATGGGATAAAAGCGCAACTAGATAATGCTCGAGCAGACTTAGTGCGTTATAAAAATTTATTGGATAATAATGCGGTAACATTACAACAATACGAACAAATAGAAACTAAAGTAAAAACATTACAGTCGCAATATAATGCAGTAACTGTTCAAAAAAATACGGCGGTTTTAACTACTAATGAAACGCAATCTAAAATTGCCATAAGTGATGCACAAATAGAAGCTGCAAAAGCAACTTTGAACCGAGCCGAATTGAATTTGAAATACGCTGTAATCACAGCTCCCGAAGATGGAATCATGGGAAGAAGAACTATTACAACAGATCAATTTATTCAACCAGGTCAGCAAATTGCAACCTTAGTTCAGAAAAACTCTAAATGGATTGAAGCCAATCTTTTAGAAAGCCAAATGCCTCTTGTAAAAGAGGGTGATATTATTAAATTTACAATTGATGCAATAGGGAAAACTGTTTTCGAAGGAAAAGTAACCTCTATTTCGGCTGCTACTGGTTCACAATATTCTGCGATTCCTACTGATAATTCAGCAGGTAATTTTGTAAAAGTACAACAGCGTATTCCTGTAAAAATTGAATTTACAGCTAATAACGACCAAAAATTAATTGATAATGTTAAAGTTGGAATGAATGTGGTGATGACTTTAAAAAAATAAACAATGTATAATAAAGGTTTATTTGCCAATTGGGTTCCAAAACCCCTACAGTTGCTGTTAATCGTTTTTTTTCTTTTACCAATATTGATAATAAGTGGTATTTACACAGGGAATTTAAGCTATATGTCAAGCGCTATAGGAACTTACAATGAATGGCTAGTTTTTGCAAACTATGCCGGAATTGTAGGAATGGGCGTTAGTATGCCTATTGTTTTTCGTTTTAAGTTGGCTTTCCATACCAAATATTTAATGCTTCGAACGTTCTTAATCCTAGCATTACTATCTTTTATGATTGGCACCACAGATAATAATTGGGTTATAGTTGCCTGTTCATTTCTAATCGGATTCTTTAAGATGTTTGCAATGATGGAAGTTATTTTACCTATGATGTATATTATAAGTCCAGATGGAAAAAGACCAAAATTTTATGCAATTTTTTATCCCTTAGCAATTGTAATTCCTCAGATAGGAGGATATATATTTACCAAAGTTGGATTTTTTACTTTTTGGCAAAATGTCAATTTTATTATGGCAATGCTCATGTTAATTTGTGCTGTTTTAGCAACAATTTTTATGCATCACCAACGTTTTGATCGGAAAGTACCGCTTTATTATATCGATTGGATGGGAATGTTCATTTATACTATTGTATTTATGGCTATGGCTTTTTTTCTAGCTTTCGCCAAACAGCAAAACTATTTTCATTCCAGATATATAATTTTAGTAACAGGTATTATTATAGTTGGAATTGCTATTTATCAAATTCACCAGAGGTTAGAAAGAAGACCATTTGTAGATTTTAGAGCTTTAAAAAAATACAACATTATTCATGGCATCATGATGCTATTTATGTTGGGCTTTCTATTAGCGGGGACTTCATTACAAAGTAGAATTACCCGAGGTGTTTTAGGCTTTAGTACCATATTAGATAATTCATTAAATCTCTGGATGATTCCCGGAGTTATTTTAGCCAGTATTTTTAGTTTGAAATGGTTAACTCAAGAAAAATCTATAAAAACCTATATTATCATTGGGTTTGTAGCTTTTATGTTTTATTATATCTTAATGTATTTTCTAGTTTCACCCAATTTAAGTTATAATGGGTTAATTTTTCCAAATATTTTGCGTGGTTTTGCCATGTCTATTTTATTTATTGGCATTTGGCTTTATGCATTAAGTAGCTTGTCGATAGATGTTATGTTAAGCGTTGCTGCTATCTTAATTATCACTCGAACTATGCTTGGACCAGGCGTTTGGAGTGTTATCTTGAATTATATTGATGGATTTTACCAAGTAGAATCACTTAATAATATTGCTGGGAAAATGGATGCTTCTGCTTACACAAAACGCGCAGCAATGCAATTATATCGAAATATAAAAATTGATACTTTAATCATTGCAACCCAAAGACTTTATGGCTTTATGATTCTAATGGCAAATGTAATTTTGGTGTACATCACTTTCTTGAATTTTGAAGGTTTGGGTAAGCGGAAATTGATTTCGTTTCGTAATCGTTTTAGAAGAAAAAACAACAAAAATGATGATGAAGAACTTTCCGAAGCAGAAGTAATCGAGGAGCAAAAAACAGAAGTCGAAGGTGCTAGTGGCATTGCATTATAGAAAAAAACCATTCGAGAGTTATAAAATAATTATAATTTGATTAACAATGATTTGTAAAATGTTCTGTTATTAGGTATTTTATCATAAAATTGTAATCATTTTGTCGTTCAAGATTATCAATAAAATTATTATTGTCAAACAGTAATAGTTTTGTTAGAAATCAATTAGCTAAGCTATAAAACAGTTAGTTTCTGAAAAAAAAACTTAAGTATTATTTGTAAATTCATAGTCGTATTGAATTATAATAACTAAGTTTATGGATTATATAAAATGAGTATTCCAGTACAATTGGAACCTTTTATATTGATTTTAGAAAGTATCAGAAGAATAACTAAAAGAGCAGATTGATCTTGAAATACTTTATTCTCAGTGCACAATTAAGTTCAATTAAAATCAATATCGTTATTAGCGAACAAAAATCAATATTGTGTTTTAAAAAATAATAATGGATATTAGTGTCCACTATATGAATTATTACCTACATTTGTAATATAGAAAAAGTAAATATGTTTTCAAAAGCTTGCGAATACGGTATTAGAGCATCTATTTATATTGCGGAACAATCACTAATAGATCGTAAAGTAGGTCTAATAGAAGTTGCCGATGCTATAGAATCACCATCTGCTTATACCTCAAAAATACTGCAACTACTATCAAGAAATAACATCATAAAGTCTGATAAGGGACCTACTGGTGGATTTTCTATACCTATTAATGAGATGGATAAAATAAAACTCAGTACCATTGTTTTAGCTATTGATGGAGATAATATTTATGTCGGTTGTGGTTTAGGTTTAAATAAATGCAACGAAAAAAAGCCTTGCCCTGTTCATAATCAATTTAAATTAATTAGAGAAGAACTAAAAAAAATGCTCGAAACTACATCTATAAAATCATTAGCTGAAGACTTTGAAAAAGGGTTAACGTTTTTGAAAAGATGAAAACATACTAAAATAGCGGACAATTTCATCCAACATAAATTATAAAATGGAAAACAAAAACATCTTTGCCGAGTCTGGAATTATTATCACCATAATTCTTATTTCAATTCCCATAATAATTGCTTCTATTATTCTAATTATAAAAGCCTATACCATTCTTGATAACTACATCAAAAGGAAGAATTTAGAAAAGTTTAATGAATATCTTAAAGCATTAGGTCCTGAAGAAGTTAGAAAATTAGAGCTACGAAAAAGTGAACTAGACTTTTCACTTTCTAACAATGAATTAGCAGGAGAAGCGAGTCCTATTGATGCTAAGGGATTAATCAATAATGTAAGTGAAGTAGATAGTATCCGTTTTATTGAACAAAAGAAAAAAGGGCAAGCGCGTCCTTATGTTGAACCAGAACTAACCAAACTGATTTTATGGTATTTAGGTTGTGCTACATTTTGGTTGTTATTTGGAACTACAATTGGCGAATACTTGGGAATAAAATTCGTTGCACCCGATGTAGATCATTACAGTTGGTTAAGCTTTGGCCGATTAAGACCTGTACATACCAATGCTGTTTTTTGGGGTTGGGCTTCTTTAGCTATGATGGGATTGGCTTATTATGTTATTCCAAGAGTGAGTAATGTACCTATTGCAAGTATAAAAACAGGGTATAGGTCACTTATCCTTATCAATGCTTCAGTAATTATAGGAAGTATTTGTTTAATGGCTGGCTTAAACAATGGTGGCGGAGAATATAGAGAATACATTTGGCCTGTCATGGCGTTATTTGGTATTGGAGTGATCATTTCATTAATCAATTTTTTAAAAACAATTGCCAAAAGATCTACTAAAGAAATATATGTTTCTAATTGGTATATTATTTCTGCCATGATGTTTTTATTAGTAATTGCAATAGTGGCTTATTGGCCAACTTGGCAAAATGGATTAGGAGAAACAATTGTTCAAGGTTATTATATGCATCAAGGAGTAGGAATGTGGTTTATGCTTTTTAATCTGGGTTTGATGTATTACTTTTTACCACAGCAATTAAATAAGCCCATTTATTCTTATAGTTTAGGGATTTTGGCTTTTTGGACACAAATTCTATTTTACACCTTAATAGGAACACATCACTTTATTTTTAGTGCTATTCCGTGGTGGCTTCAAACCATTGCCATTGTAGGTAGTGTGGGAATGGTAATTCCTGTAGTAGCTGGAACCACAAACTTCTTAATGACATTTAAAGGTTCTTGGCATAAACTTTCGGGGAGTTATACGTTACCTTTTTATCTGATTGGTATTGTATTCTATTTTACAGGTTCACTACAAGGAACTGCTGAAGCTTTTCGTTTTACAAATTTAGTTTGGCATTTTACTGATTTTACTGTAGCCCATTCTCATTTAACTATGTATGGTATTATCTGCTTCATGCTTTGGGGTTTTATCTATACCATTGTTCCAAGACTTACAGGAAAAGAACCTCCACAAATTACTGTAGGAGCTCATTTTTGGCTAGCATTAATAGGTTTGTTATTCTATACTTTTCCATTAATGTATGGTTCAACACTTCGAGGGTTAATGTGGATGGACGGAAAACCATTTATTGAAAGTGTAGAACTGATGGCTCCATATTGGCTATGGCGCGCCATTGGTGGCTCATTAATGTGGTTATCGCATATTTTGTTTGCTTATAATTTTTATATAATGATAAAAAATAAAGAAGGAAATGAAATACCAACATTACCAATCGATATTTTGAAAGCCAAGAAAGAATTGGACGAGAAAGTACTAACTAATTAATACAAACGAAATGGATTTTTTCGATAATCATAAAAAACTATTCACAACAGCTTTGGCTTTATTTGTTTTGTTAACAATTGTTGTTGCCATAATTCCGGCGATAAACAATCAAAACAACAATGCACCTCTGCCTAATTATATTCCGCTAACGAAAGAAGCGCAATTAGGTAAAGATAGTTTTATAGCCAATGGTTGTGTAGCATGCCATACGCAGCAAGTGCGAAATGTAGATATGGACAAAACTTGGGGCAGTCGACCTGGAATAGCTGCTGATTATGCCAGTAATACTAGATTAGATTTTTGGAGAAACACGGCTACCTTAATGGGAACAGAAAGAACTGGACCAGACTTAACAAATATTGGTGCTCGACAACCTAGCTTAGCTTGGAATTTATTGCATTTATATCAACCTAGAGCTGTTGTAGATAAGTCTATAATGCCCGCTTATCCTTGGCTTTTTGAAATTAAAGACAAAGTAGGTAAAGATGAAGTAGAAGTAATTGTTCCTGATGAATTTAGAAAAGGAATAAATGGAAAAATAGTCGCTAAAAGTGAAGCACTACATTTAGTGGCTTATTTACAGAGTCTAAAACAAACAGCTTTACCTGATGGAAAAGTTCCAATGGAATTTTTATACAAGAAAAAAGAAGCTCCAGCAGTTGCAAATGGCAAAACTGATAATCTTCCTGATGGAGGAGCACTTTATACGCAAAATTGTACTAGTTGTCACCAAGCCAATGGAGAAGGCTTGAAAGGTGCTTTCCCACCATTAAAAGGTAGTCCGATAGTATTAGGTGATGATTTAGAATTGTATGTAAACATTATAATGCTCGGCTATGATGCACGACCTGAATTTGCAGTAATGAATGCCGTAGGAACCGACAATAATTTAACACCCGAAGACGTAACGGCTATTATAAATCACGAAAAAACCAGCTGGGGCAATAATGCAAAACCAGTAAGTTTAGAAGAAGTTAAAAAATTAATAGATTTAATTAAAATAGCACCTAAAAAATAAAAATTATGGTAAATACAGAAATATGGTTGGACAGTTTAATTACTAAAACGCCACAGGAAGGAAGAGCATTAGCTATTTTGATGGCACGAAAAACTATTGGAGCAATTCAAAGAGATCCTGAAAAACGTCAAAAATTACGACCAGACTATGCCGAAGATACTATTCAACTTATAAATTCAGCACAAGTTGTAGCAATTGAATTTCAAACTGATGCAAAAGCTAATAATTATTGGAGAGATGAAAAATGATATAAAATATCTTTTCATATTCATCGGGATTTTGTGTGTTAATACAGCTTTATGGGCTTGCCCTGCTTGCGAGAAACAACAACCCAAAATCACACAGGGATTTACCCACGGTGCTGGTCCAGAAAGTAACTGGGATTGGGTAATTATTGCAGTTATTACTATAATTACTATAATAACTTTTATTTACTCGTTGAAATATTTAATAAAACCGGGTGAAAAAAACACCAATCACATCAAACAATCTATTTTAAACAATTAAAGACGATGAAAGAAAATAAAAGTAAAGTATCGTTATTTATTGATGATGAGTTACAACCCATTGCTGAATTATCTGTTCCAGTACAATTCGAATTGGATACACGAAAACTAACGGATGGAGAACACATCTTAAAACTGGTAAGTAAGTCCTCAACAGGTAAAGAAGGAATTCGTAAAATAAAGTTTATTGTTCGTAATGGACCAGCCATTGCCATTGAAGGAATCTATGAAAATGCTATTCTGGATGGAACCGTACCCTTGATGATTAATGCTTATGATAAGGGAAATCAAAAAAAGTTTATAATCGAAGGAAGCGAAACACCACAAAGTATACCAAGCTGGTTGTGGATACTTTTAATCGCTTTTGTGGGTTGGGCTGCATTTTATATTGTTACAAATAGTAGTCTTTAAATAATTTAAAAAAAATTAGTAATATAATCGATAGTAAGCTACTACTAAATACTTTTTATCATAGCCTTCGTGAATACGAATTATAAAAAGATATTTGCAATAATAAAAAATATAATACCGATGTAAACAGCATCTTGAAAAAATATACAGTTCTTGACAAATCATATTGCTGGAAGAGCGTACTTATTACGGAATTCTATCTGTTAAACACGGGAATCACCAGTTAATAGAGTACATTTTGAAAGATGTTACAACTGTTACACAAAACGGTAAAAGATTTCTTTGAAGGACAAAAAGTAGAACGTGTCAAATGGCAAGGGTAGGTAATGGCATAAATTTTCCAATCTAAAATAGAATATTACAAAAATAATAGTACAACATCCTTATAAAATGAGAACAAAATATCAAATAGCCATTATAAGCTCTTTCCTTTGGATAGGATTTGTGTGCGCCATCAGCTTTATGGAAGCATGGATAAAATTTCGTGCACCTGGAGTAACAATGCCTATAGGATTGGGAATTGGCCGATTGGTTTTTGGTGCACTTAATAAAGTAGAGTGGATATTTGCTATTGTTATTATTAGCAGCCTAATTTTCTCAAAAACACAATTAGTAACATTAAAAAACACGCTCTATTTTGTTCCTCTTTTGTTATTGCTTCTTGAAACTGTATGGGCATTACCAGCATTAGACGCTAGAGCTGAACTTTATATTCTGAACCAACCAGTTCCTTCTTCTAATCTTCATTTTTATTTTGTAGGAATGGAAATTTTAAAAGTTGTTTGTTTAACCATCTTTGGCATAAATTTATTTAGTAATTTTAAATGAACAGAAGATATTTTTTTGATAAAATTAAACACTTAGTCCTGTTAGAATATTATTTAGCATTTATGTATAATAAAAGTTATTAGTAATAAAACGCATTTCGATAAAAGGGCATATTTCATGGAGAGCATGATTCTGAATTATCTAAAAAGTAAAAAGCTTAATACCACAACTATAAAAAAGGAGATAGTAATCGCACAATTTTCTCCCATAAATGAATGTATTTTGGTCTGTTAAGCCAAGTCTTATCATCTATCATCTTAGCTTCTTTTAAATCATTTTCAAATGCAGCAGCCAATTGGCTTGCAATTTTTTTGCTATACACCATAGCATTGACTTCAAAGTTGAGGTCAAAACTGCGATAATCCATATTTGCCGAACCTATTATTGCCAAATCATCGTCGATTACCATAGTTTTTGCGTGTACAAAGCCTTTGTTGTATTTATAAATTTTTGCGCCATATTGAAGTAATTCTGTATAATAAGCACTCGCGGCTGCATTGACCATTTTGGAATCTGAAATACCAGGAATCAAAACTTTTACATCTAATCCGCTTTGTATGGCGATAATTAAAGCATCCATTAAGCTTTCACCTGGAATAAAATATGGACTTGTGATATAAATACTTTTTTTGGCACAACTAATTGCCTCTAAAAGGGAATAAAAAATTACCGGTTGAGAACTATCAGGACCCGATGCAGCAATTTGCACCACTTCATTTTCAATACTTTCTTTTGGTGGAACCGTTGGAAAATAAATTTCATTATATGCTAATTTTGTAGTACTACAAAAATTCCAATCGCATAGGAATAGATATTGCAAATAGGAGGTAGCTTGTCCGTTTATCATCAGATGGGTGTCACGCCAAAATAATTTGTTTTTATTTTCTAAATCATTTCTATATTTATCACTCATGTTGATGCCACCAACAAAACCAATTACTCCATCTATAATAATTATTTTTCTATGGTTTCTATAATTAATTTGGCTGGCCAATGCATACCATTTTATCTTGTAGAAAGGAGCAGTTTGAACACCCGCATCTTTTAGTTTTTGAATAAATGGTTTTCCTAAACTGTGACTTCCAAAATCATCATACATAAACCGAACTTCAAGACCTTCTTTAGCTTTTTTGATTAATAAATTGGCAATTTCATTACCAGTAAAATCATTTTCATAAATATAATATTCTAGGTGAATGTGCGATTTTGCGTTTTCTAAAGCTGCTATTAATTCTGGAAATTTTTCTTCTCCATTAATAAGTAGTTTCACTTCGTTATTAGCAGTTAGTGGGCTGCTACCCGAACGGCGAATAAATTCTGTTAGCGTTTTGTGTTTTTCGGCAATTAAACCAGAATCACGAATCGCTTCAGAATAGGTAGTCATCTTTTTGCGAATCTGTAGTCGAAGCGGTTCATCGACTCCTATTTTTTTACTATATAATTTTCGCTTTCTGTAATTATTTCCAAAGGAAAAATAAAATAAAATTCCTGCTACTGGAACAAAAATAATGAAAAGAATGTACGCCAATGCCTTAGTACTACTTCGAGTGTCATAAAGTACTTTTAGAATAACTAAAAACACCAAAAGGGTATAAGCAATTTGTACAATTAGAATCCAATTCATAATTTTATATTGTTGTCCGGTTAAAAAGAAAATTTTAAAATTAAAAATTTACTAAATTGTAAACAAGTAGTTAAGCGTAGGTTATTGAATTTAGTTTCTATTTTTGTTCATAAA
>CBDUEE010000024.1:0-19349 GCA_965366105.1 uncultured Flavobacterium sp.
TGCGTACAAACGAGCGTCTTCTCCTTCATTTTTACAAGCCCACATCCAGTTGGCCGATAGTGAAATTCCTTTCATTCCGTCCTTGATAGGAGCCCAAACAATGTTCGATAACGATTCTGCGATAGCAGTTCGTGTACCCGCAACCGGATCAATTAAAGACGCGATAGGAGAATGCCCAATTGATGTGGCAACACCTTCTATTCCTTGATAATCTAATGCCATTACACCAACATTATTCAATGGCAATTGCAATGGTCCTGCGGTTTGTTGTTTAGCGACTTTACCACCTACGCAACGGTCTACTTTATTGGTCAACCAGTCTTTACAAGCCACTGCTTCTAATTGCAATACTTGTTCTAAGTAAGTTGAAATATTTCTCACAGAATATTCTAGCGGAGCATAATTGTAAGCAATTGTTTTATCATTCATAACCGTTTTTGGAGAACTTCCAAAGAAATCTTCCAAAGCATAATCCATCGGTTTAGCACCAGTAGATTTAGACTCGAAAGTAAAACGATGATCGTTCGTAACGTCACCCACTTGATACATAGGAGAACGTTCTCTATCAGCCACTCTTTGTAATAAATCAATATCTTTTTGACCAATAACTAATCCCATTCTTTCTTGAGACTCGTTACCGATTATTTCTTTTGCCGAAAGGGTAGGATCACCCACAGGCAATTTATCTAGATCGATTAATCCACCTGTTTCTTCCACTAATTCCGAAAGACAGTTTAAGTGTCCACCAGCACCGTGATCGTGAATAGAAACAATTGGGTTATTGTCACTTTCTACAAAGGCACGAATGGCATTGGCAGCACGTTTTTGCATTTCTGGATTCGAACGCTGAATGGCATTCAACTCAATTCCGGAACCAAAAGCACCAGTATCTGCAGAAGAAACCGCAGCACCACCCATTCCGATTCTATAATTCTCTCCACCTAGAATAACGATTTTGTCGCCTTCTTGTGGTTTTTTCTTAATAGCTTGATCTAGTTTTCCGTATCCAATTCCACCTGCTTGCATGATTACTTTATCGTAACCAATTTTGCGATTGTTTTCTTGGTGTTCGAAAGTTAAAACAGAACCTGTAATTAAAGGTTGTCCAAATTTATTACCAAAATCTGAAGCTCCATTAGAGGCTTTAATTAAAATATCCATTGGAGTCTGGTACAACCAAGGTCTTGCTGCTACAGCATCTTCCCAAGGACGATTTTCTTCCAATCGTGAATACGAAGTCATATAAACTGCTGTTCCTGCTAATGGTAACGAACCTTGCCCACCGGCTAAACGGTCGCGAATTTCTCCTCCTGAACCTGTTGCAGCTCCGTTGAAAGGTTCTACAGTTGTTGGGAAATTGTGTGTTTCTGCTTTTAATGAAATAACCGAATCGAATTCTTTGATTTCATAAAAATCAGCTTTGTCAGCCGTTTTTGGAGCAAATTGTTGCACTCTTGGCCCTTTTACAAAAGCCACGTTATCTTTATACGCCGAAACAATATCGTTCGGGTTTTCTTGAGATGTTTTTTTGATTAATTTAAAAAGAGACGTTTCTTTTTCTTCGCCATCAATTACAAATGTTCCGTTGAAAATTTTGTGACGACAGTGCTCTGAATTGGCTTGTGAGAAAGCAAATATTTCAGAATCAGTTAATTTTCTACCTAATTTGGTCGATAAATTATCCAAATATTCTACTTCGTCAAGGCTTAAAGCCAAACCTTCTTTTTTGTTGTAGGCATCAATATCTTCGATATATAAAATAGGTTCCGGTTGCACATTGATTGTAAAAATATCTTGGTGTAAGTCCGTATATTTTTGTGAAAGCATCGGGTCGAAATCAGTGAAATCTTCCGTAGCTTTATGAAATTCCTCAATTCGAATGATCCCTGAAATTCCCATATTTTGAGTGATTTCAACGGCATTTGTACTCCACGGAGTCACCATAGTGGCACGTGGTCCAACAAAAAAATCCGTAAGTACGGATTTTTCTATTTTATTTGAGTCGGCAAAAAGCCAATTTAATTTTGAAATGTCTTGAGCCGAAATTTCGTTTTGCGTTTGTACTGCAAAAACAGTTTTGCTTTGGTTTTCAAAGAAATGGATCATTGTTGTGTAGTTTGTTGTATTTAGGTGCAAATTTAGTTTAAAAAAATAGTTCGAGCAAGGATTAAAATTTCAAAAATAAAATTTTAAATTTCAGTTTTTTAAATTCCAAATTCCAAAGAATGATTTTCTAAATAGGGATAAAAAAAAATTTTTTTTACTATTTTTTCTTCACATTATTTCGGAAATTCCATAGTCTGATACGCTCCTAAATCAGGTGGTAAAGTTCTTGTTTTTCCTAGAACGTCTAGTGGAATTAAATAGGTCGAATTCCCTTTTGCGAAAGCGGCAGAAGTCGCGTCAATATTCAATTTGTTTTGTGCTGTTTTATAGAATTTTGGGTCTTTGTTTAAAATAATAGCGTTGTAATGTACCGGATCAGTTATGAATTGATAGTCAGGATTAGTGGCGAGTTTTGGATTCGTATTGTCAAATTTAATCAAGCAATTGTTGAATTGGTATTCAAATGCTGCTCCCGTTTTCTTATTCAATGTCATTTCATTCGGATAGGATCCATAAATAATGCAGTTATTGAAGGTGGCTGACGTTAAATCTTTTACTTCTGGAATAGCGCCTGTAATATAGTTACTTATGGCAACAGCGACTTGTTGTGAACTGTTCCAATTGTTATTGAATGTAGAATGCGTAAATTTATAATTTCCGCCATACGTGCAGGCCAAACTCGCTTGTCCTGCATTATTGATTACTACATTTTCTCCATTAATTTTTCCGGTCTGAGCCAAAATTCCGTAATTTGTTGAGTTGTAAATTTGAGTGTTTTTAATCGAAACCGTGTTTCCATCATTGTTTTGAATCAGTAATCCTATGGTCGCATTTTTAATCGTAAGATGATTGAATGAGTTGTTGGTGCTGCCATCAGTAAGCCATATAGTTCCCCATTGTCCTGGAACATTAGCAAAATCAGTTTCTAAGCGATCACCTTCAAAAAACACTTCGTTTTCCATTTTTTCTGTTGTAGAAACGGTTCCATTCACTTGTATCGATCCTTTGTTACCCACAATAAGTCCGGAATTCGCATGAAAGTAAACTTTGCTACCTGCTTCAAAAGTGGCTGTTTTATTGGCAGGAACTGCTGCATAACCATAAATTACATAAGGTTTATTTTTCGTAAACTGCAATTCATTTCCATTGATAGGATCATTTTCATCCAAATAAAAACCTTCAATTCTTTCAGTTCCCATAGGAAGTGTTTCAGTAGTTCCGTCAGCAAAACGGTTTGGATATAAAAAAACAGCATCTTGAATAAGTGTAACCAGTTCTACACTTTGAAGATTTTGCCCGCTGTCAAACTGAATCTGGTCGGTATATAAAAAATTATTGGCGTTAGCATCGGAAGTATTTGCAGTGGTTTCTACAAAAATATACATACTGTCTTTAGCCAGTAGGTCTACGTTATTGAAGATTTTTCCATTTGTTCCCTGCATCCCATCAACTGATAATCGGTATTTAGAATTCAGTCCTTTTCCTAATTTTATAGTTGGAATCGTAATGTCATTTTTAGTTTTATTGTACACTTTCAATCGGTAGGTACTAGAACCAATATTTGTAAAAACAGTATCTAGATAAATTGTGTCCCTTGAAAATTGTAATTTACCAGAACTGGCTATCGTTTCAAAATCAGAACGACAGGAGCAAATAGACAATATAATTCCAATAAATATTAATACTATTTGTGGACGCATTTGATTTGATTTTTTTGTAAAAATAGGAAAAATCTATAATGAAATTAGAATAACAAATGTAATTACTATCTTCTACCGCATCTTTTATTTAATTTTACATCTTAAAAGTAAATACTATGACATTCGATAAAGAAAAAATACTACACTATTGCAATCAGATTTCTGAAAATACTTTAATGCGAACATTGAATATTACCTATACTGATGCAGGAGAAGATTTTTTAGTAGCCACAATGCCTGTAACTCCAGCAGTTCACCAACCCATGGGATTATTACACGGTGGTGCATCTGTAGCATTAGCAGAAAGTGTAGGGAGCGCCGCTTCGATGCTGTTTGTAAATCCAGAATTGAGTGAAGTACGTGGAATAGAAATATCTGCCAATCATTTGAAAGCAAAACGCAACGGAATGGTAACGGCAACTGCAAAAATCGTTCATAAAGGACGTAGCATTCACTTGTGGGAAATAAGAATTACAGATGAAAGCAATAATTTAATTTCGCTATGTAAATTAACAAATATGATTTTGCCAAAAAGAAAAAGTGAAGATAAATAATGGAATCAATTGAAAGTAAAATTCATAATCAGTTAAGAAATAAGCTTCCATTTGTCTTGTATTCGAAACCAAATGCTAAAGATATAATAGGTTTCTTTCAGAAAGAAGCTACTTTGTTTGAGGTAAAGGATTTTACTGAAAAGGGCTTTGTATTGGCGACTTTTGATGGTAGTCAAACGTACTTACTTCCAGAAAGTAAATCAGAAATCATATATTTTTCTTTGGATGAAAAGGAAATAGTTGGTTTTAATAAAGAAGTTTCAATCGCTGATTTTGATGCTAAGAATAATTTTGAAAGTTTAGTAGCCAAAGGAATTAAAGCTATAAAAAATAATGAATTCAAGAAGGTTGTTTTATCCCGAACTGAAAAAGTAGGTGTGGAAGACTTTGATATGTTGGAAACCTTTCAGAAGTTGGTTCAACTTTATCCCTCTGCTTTTGTGTATTGTTTTTATCATCCTAAAATAGGCAATTGGATTGGAGCAAGTCCTGAACAATTATTGAAAGTTACTGAGAATAATTTTGAAACGATTTCGTTAGCAGGAACTCAAAAAGATAATGGTTCCTCACAAATTGTTTGGGGTGTAAAGGAAAAAGAAGAACAACAATTTGTTACGGACTATCTGGTTGAAAGGCTTAAAAATGTTGCTTCAGATGTAAAGTTTACAGAACCATATAGTATTAAAGCAGGAAGTATTTGGCATATAAAAACGGATGTTTCAGGTGTTTTGAATTCTGATTCAAGCTTGAGTAATGTCGTTCAATTATTACATCCTACGCCGGCAGTTTGCGGTTTGCCAAAAGAAATAGCAGAGAAATTCATTATTGAGAATGAATCGTATGATAGAAGTTTTTATACTGGTTTTCTGGGAGAATTAAACTGTAGTTATGCAAATAACATTTTAAGCTCTGATTTATTCGTAAATTTACGCTGCATGCAAATTAAGGACACAACAGCGCATTTATATATGGGTTGTGGTATTACAAAAGATAGTAATCCTGAAAAAGAATGGGAGGAAAGTGTCAATAAATCGATGACAATGAAAAAGGTTTTGTAAGTTCTTTAATTCATGTTTTAAAGAATTGAAAACTAAAAATAAATAGTAGCCCATATAAATTGCCAAAATTTTTAACTACAAATAACAATAGAGTATTGCACTTTAACTTCTCAAAAAACCACTTTTTTTAAATTTTAATTTGTGAAGATTTGTGTAATTAGTGGTTAAAAAAAATCCGCCAAGTGGAAAATAATATAATAAAAATCAAACTATGAAATTAGATATACTAGCTTTTGGAGCGCATCCTGATGATGTAGAATTGGGTTGTGGAGGAACTATTTTAAAAGAAATCTCATTAGGCAAGAAAGTGGGAGTTGTTGATTTGACTCGCGGGGAATTAGGAACTCGTGGCTCAGCTGCTATTAGAGATCAAGAAGCAAATGCTGCTGCAAAAATTCTAGGAGTTGTTGCTCGCGAAAATTTAGAAATGCGTGATGGCTTTTTTGTTAATGATGAAAAGCATCAATTGGAAATCATAAAAATGATTCGCAAGTACCAACCCGAAATTGTTTTGTGCAATGCAATAGATGATCGTCATATTGATCACGGAAAGGGAAGTAAATTAGTTTCGGACGCCTGCTTTTTATCTGGCTTGATGAAAATTGAAACGGAATTAGATGGAGAGCAACAAAAACCTTGGAGACCAAAAGTAGTGTATCACTATATTCAATGGAAAAATATCGAACCTGATTTTGTATTGGACATCACCGGATTTACTGATAAAAAAATTGAATCTATTTTAGCATACGGTTCCCAGTTTTATGATCCAAATTCGAAAGAACCAGAATCCCCAATTAGCAGTAAAAACTTCCTTGAAAGCTTAAATTATCGCTCTAGAGATTTAGGAAGACTTGCTGGAGTAGAACACGCGGAAGGTTTTACAGTTGAAAGATATTTGGCAGTCAATAGCTTAGCAGATTTGAAGTAAAAAAAAATAATTTTTTGAAAAAATTATTTGCAAAAGTAAACTTATGTTGTATCTTTGCCACCGCTAAGCATTATGGTGGTTGTAGCTCAGTTGGTTAGAGCATCGGTTTGTGGTACCGAGGGTCGCGGGTTCGAGCCCCGTCTCCCACCCAAAAGGCAAAAGCCTCTCAGAAATGAGAGGCTTTTTTTGTGGAGTAAAGTTGTGTATAAAAAAAGCCTCAAATTTCTTCAAGGCTCGTCTTATATCAGTTTTTTTGCACAAGGGATAGTAGCGAAAATCCTTTTTTGCGCAGGAACGGAGCATAAAAAGATTGTAACGGATAGCCCGACCACGCTGTAACGTTAGTGAAAGCTTGGATGTGCCCACATACTATTTTTTATCTACAACAGGTCTGTTTTCTCTATTGGCGAGCTCCCAAGCGGTTACAAAGGCAAATTGAGTTCTTTTAGTTAATGCATCATACTCAATTTTGTCTGGTGTGTCCGTGTGTTTATGGTAATCAGCATGTACTCCATTGAAGAAGAATACTGATGGAATTCCGTTTTTTGCGAAGTTATAGTGATCAGAACGCTCGTAAAAATGGTTTGGATCTTTAGGGTCATTGAATTTATAATCCAAATTCATTTTAGTGTATTTAGCATTTGCTTCGGCACAAATTTTATCTAAATCAGATGATAAACGGTCAGCTCCAATAACATATACATAATTATTACTGTTAGCATGCTCTACATCACGACGCCCAATCATGTCAATATTGATGTTTGCAATAGTATTTGCTAAAGGGAATAAAGGGTTCTCAGAATAATATCTTGAACCATGTAAACCATGTTCCTCACCAGTTACATGAAGAAAAAGGATAGAGCGTTTTGGCCCATGTCCTTCTTTTTTTGCTTTTTGAAAGGCTTGAGCGATTTCTAATAAAGCTACCGTTCCAGAACCATCATCATCTGCACCGTTATAAACGTTCCCGTTTTTTACGCCTACGTGATCGTAATGTGCTGAAATTACTAGGACTTCGTTTGGTTTTTCTGAACCTTCAATATAGGCCCAAATGTTTTCTGAATCAGGTAAGTTTTCGTTGCGTTTTGCATTTAGGAAAGCTGCTGGAATTTTTTGGTAAAAATCGGATGTACCAGTAGGGAAGGAAATTCCGTCTTTTTTGTATTGATCGATAAGATACACTCCTGCTTTTTTCTGACCAGCTGAACCAGTTTCGCGACCTTCCATCTCGTCTGAAGCGACAATATAAAGGTGTGTTTTGAGTTCATCAGCAGTAATGGTATTCATGTATTTTGTAGGGTCAACTTGACTGACGCTTATTTTTTGAGAGGTACAGCTTATAGTTAAAATTGTAAACAAGCTTAATAAAGGGAGTTTTTTCATTTTTTTAGTGTAAATGGATAAATGTGTAAACGGTAAAAATAGGAATAAATATAGTTAAAACTCCTTACGTTAGTTTAATTTTTTACAAGCCCAATTCACGCAAAATAGATCTGTTTATCGTTAGATCATTGGAAATCCTTTTTTGATATTTTTTTTTTGGATGCAAAAAAAAAGCAGTATAAATTATTTAATTTTGCTATTAACAAAAAAATAAATTTATACTGCCTTTAAAAAAGAGTTTTAATAAACTATTTCAAAACATCTTTTAGGAAAGTTTTCATGCGTTCCCAAGATCGTGTAGCTGCTTTTTCGTTATAAGCTGCTCCTTTTGAATTATCATTTCCTGCTTCAGGTTCTGTAAAAGCATGTACTGCATTTGCGTAATAAATCATTTCCCAATCTGCTTTTGTATCTCGCATTTCTTGTTGAAAAGCAGTTATTTCGGCAGCTGGTTCGTAAGGATCGTCCGCACCGTGTAATACTAAAACCCTTGTGTTTATTGGATTATTCACTCGCGAAGCATCACGTCCTAAACCACCGTGAAAAGAAACAACTCCTCTAGTTTTCATTCCAGCTCTCGCAGCTTCAAGTGCTCCTGTTCCTCCAAAACAATAGCCTATTACCACAATATTATCAGGATTTGCTCCCGATTTTATTAACTGGTCTAAAGCTAGTTGAATTCTTCTATGATAGTCTGCAATGTTACTTTTGTAAAAACCAGCTTGTTTTCCTGCTTCTTGTGTGTTTGTTGGATAGTTTCCTTCTCCATAAATATCAGCGACAAAAGTATAATATCCCATTTTTGAAAGTTTTTCAGCTGATCTTTTTGAATGTGGATCAATCCCTTTCCAGGCAGGGAGTATTAAGACTCCTGGCTTATTTTTACTTCCATTGATAGGAGCAATCGAAAGTCCATTTAGTTTTTGGCTACCATCAACATATTTTACAGTTTTCAATTGCGCAAATGAGATGTTTGAAGTTAAGAGCAACGCTAATAAGGCAAATAGTGTTTTTTTCATAATTTTAGTTTTTATTACTACTAAATTCTACATTTATTCTATGTTGAAACTAAGTCTTTAATTTTTTTATTTTATGATAGCATTCTTAAAACTTATAGTAGATAAATACTATTCGCCAGGATGATAGGTTCTCTCTGCATTTTTTTGTACGTCTTCCTTATAAAAAAGAACGTCTTTAAATTTTCCTTCCTTATACATTTCTGCTTGATCGTAAAAATGTTTTGAATTTTGATCCCTACTATTGCCGCCTGCTAGTAATGATTTTGCTTTTATTTTTGGTCCAAATTCTACCGCACACACAAAACTATTTCCGTTAAAGCCATACCGCTTTTTAGTGTCTTTTTGGTATTCACTTTTGAATGCAGGCAAACTTCCCCAAATAGCAGGGCCATAGCCAATAGATAAACTCGGTAGATCATCATTATAAACTAGATCAATTGCTCCAGAATTTCTTTGGAAACGATTGATTTCTCCCCAAGGAATTTGCCAAGTTCCAAACTTGATTTTAAGTTCGTTTACAACCATTTGTAATTGCGGAATTAATTGTTCTGGTAGCGCATTTTTTGCAAAATTACGGGTGTTTTCTACTTGATCCATTTCGCCTTCATCGACATATACTTTCCGAATAATAGGGTCTAATTTATATCCCCATTCGATAGCTAATGTTGTAGCAACTGAATTTTCTTTGGCATAATAATCCCATTTTTTTAATAGGTTTATAGGATCTTTTAATTCAGTATAAAGTGGATCTTTATTACTTATTTTTTTTTCAAAAGCCGCTATTAGTGCTGGAATTAAAACTTCGAAGCTGGTTAACTTTGTATCATAACCGTCAGCTATTACTTTGTCTAAAGTATAATCTTTACCTTTGCTTAATAATCGAACAGCATTTAGACCTCTAAAGCTTTCCCCATCGGGTGCCATGTACGGTAAATAATTTTCTCTTTTTGGACTATTTTCTCCCGCTACTGAATACGGTGTCGAGTTGCAATTTTGTAACCAACCGTTTATTGGATTATAAGAATGCACCGTTTCTGAAACGTTGTGTAATCCTTTCCATTGTGTTGCTGAGGTGCTACCATCCATCAATTTAGACCAGTTTAGTTTTTTATCTCGTATTGGAACAAAGTTCCCATGCCAATACGCAATATTTCCTTCTTTATCTGCGTACACGGTGTTATTAGAAGTATTTGCTTTTAAGTCCATTGCTTTTTTATAATCCTCAAAACTTTTGGCTTTTGTGCGAACCCAACTTTGTTCTAAGCTTCTCATCGAACGATTATTTGATTTCAAGCTAATCCATTTCCCCTCTCTTTTGGCCATTATGGGACCGTGATTCGTGTAATAGGTTTTGAATGTTTTTGGAATCAGTTTTCCGTTTTCTAAATATTTGATGGTTATTATTTTTTCACGCACGGGTAACAATTTCTTGTCGTACTCGTATAATAATTTGTTGTTTTTAGTAACTATTTTTTCTGTATACATATCGGCTACATCTACATTTGATGAGGTATGCATCCAGCCACAACTTTCATTAAATCCTTGATAAATGAAAAATTGTCCCCAAGTCACTGCTCCGTAAGCATTCAATCCTTCATTACTACTCATCTGTATTTCTGGTCGAAAATAAAAAGTAGTATGTGGATTAATGTATAAAATAGCATTTCCAGAAGCTGTCTTTGAAGGAGCAATAGCAAAACCATTAGAGCCCGTTTGTACGTCTTTTTCCCTTTCGATATACGCTACTTTATCATTATTTCCAGAATAGAAAGCTTTTAATTCTCCAGTAGATAGATCAGCAGTACTGATTGCGCCGATGCTACCATCGGTCCAAAGCAAAGGAAACCATGGTTCAAAATGAGTTAATAAAACAGGTTTTACTTCAGAGTGTTTGTGTAGGTAAAAGTTAATTCCGTCCGCATAACTGTTTAGTAATTTTTTCAACCAAGGTGCTGCTTTTTTATAATCCGCTTTGGCTTGTTCAGTATCGATTAAAAGTTTTATTTCTAAATCATTATACAAAACAGCTTGCCCTTTAATTTCTGAAAGACGTCCCAGTTTTTCGATATAATTCATTTCTACTCGTTTGAAATCATCTTCGCATTGGGCGTAAAGCATTCCAAAAACGGCATCAGCATCCGTTTTTCCATATACGTGTGCAATTCCCCAATTATCTCTGATTATAGTTACTTGTTGTGCGAGCTTTTCGAGTCTTTCAATTTCTTTAGTCGTTGTTCTCTGTGAGTGCATGGAGAAACTCAAACAAAAAACGAGAAGCAACAATGGTAAACGATTCTTGAAATAGTTCATTTTATTTGATTTTAAATTTTTGTCCTTCAATATAAACAGCCATTTCTAAACTTTTGATGCTAACTAAATGGTCTTTTTTGGATTTGATGATTTCTTTCGGATTTTTAACAACAATCACCTCACTTTCACCCGCAATTTCAATTTCCTTATTACGAACAATCAATGCTGTACTTTCATCAATACCAATTCCTATATGGTCTGGAAATTCAACCAATGATGACAATAATCGGTTGTAACGGCTTCTTTTCATAAAATGTTGATCGATAATTACGTTTTTTACTAAACCCAAACCAACGGTTGTTTCAAGATTATCATATCGAATGTTGTCAAAAGTTTCGGTATATTTAGTTTCTAATTTTTGATTGCCTGTAATCATGTGTTCGCACATAACCGCAGCTCCTGCGCTAGTTCCAGAAATTATACTCCCGTTTTCGTAGGCTTTGTGAATAGCGGTATAAACGGGTGTGTTTTTGACCACATTCATAAAGCGAGTTTGATCGCCACCGCTGATGAATATTAATTTTGCATTTTGCAAAGAATCCGTTAGTACTTTATTATTTACTGTATTTTTATCAAAATTCAGCATGATAATGGGATTTGGAACCAGTTTTTGGAATTGATCTTTAAAATAAATATAAGCGCTATCAGGCTCTTCGCTTGACATAGGCAATACAACGACATAATCTTTTTTCTTTAAATCAGAAATGTTGATTAACTGTGTCATAAGTGCATCCGATCGATGACCACCACCAATGATGAATAGTTTCCCTTTTACATTTTGAGCTTCTACTGTGCCGAAGTATAAAAATAAGGACAGCGCAACTACAATTTTGTAGTTGAGAACGGAGTATAATAGTTTTTTCATTAGTTGGTTTATGGTTAGATAGAAGGTTAAATAGTAATTTTTATAGTGATACATTTCTTTTAAAGGCACAACCCAATTCAATTATGGAGTCTGTTTTGGCAATGCCAGGAATAGTGTCAATTTTTTCGTAAAGAATCCTACGCATGTGCTCATGATTTTTAGCAATTATTTTTATATAAAGTGTAAAGGATCCGGTGATATAATAGCATTCTGTTATTTCTGGAATTTTTTTCAATTCCTCTATAATCCTAGTAGAGTCTTGATCTTTATTTAAAGTTAGACCAGTGAAAGAACCCCAATCATAACCTACTTTTTTCTCGTTAATTACAGGTTTTATTCCTGTTAGAATTCCTTGTTCTGTTAATCTATTGATACGCTGGTGCACCATTGTATTTGATATTTTTAAGTTAGTAGCAATAGCTGAATAAGCCATTCTTCCATCTTTTTCTAATTCTTTGATAATATTAATATCGAATTCGTCTAATATATCCATAATTTTCTAATAATAATTGAAGCTTTAATGTAGTTATAAATGTACATATTATATTTGTTTCCAAAGACATGTCTAAATGGAATTAACTGTTTTAAAATGACTTATTTTTAATCTAAAATAAATAAATAGTATTAAAATAAGTCTTTAAATAAGTCAAAAAATATATTTTTATTGACAATTTGAAAAAAAATACTAATTTTGTTCTTTATTACTTAAAATCAAAATATTATGATACACACAGAACAAAATCTTTCTTCAAAATCAGAAGTGTTGATAGCAAAAGAGAATCAATACGGAGCTCACAATTACCATCCTTTACCAGTAGTTTTAGAAAGAGGAGAAGGTGTATTTGTTTGGGATGTAGATGGAAAAAAATATTATGATTTTTTATCAGCATATTCAGCAGTAAATCAAGGGCATTGTCACCCAAAAATTGTTGGTGCTATGGTAAAACAAGCGCAAAAATTGACATTGACTTCGCGTGCTTTTCATAATGATCAGTTAGGGCCTTATGAAGAATATGTGACTAAATATTTTGATTTTGACAAAGTATTACCAATGAATACTGGTGCCGAAGCTGTGGAAACAGCATTAAAGTTATGTAGAAAATGGGCTTACGAAGTAAAAGGAATACCTGAAAATGAAGCACAAATTATTGTTTGCGAAAACAATTTTCACGGAAGAACAACTACCATTATTTCGTTTTCAAATGATGAAAGTGCGCGAAAAAACTTTGGTCCGTACACCGCTGGATTTATTAAAATACCTTACGATGATGTAGAAGCTTTAGAAAACGTATTAAAATCAACAAAAAATATTGCAGGATTTCTAGTAGAACCAATTCAAGGAGAAGCGGGAGTATATGTTCCTGCCGAAGGATATTTAGCAAAAACAAAAGCGCTTTGTGAGGAGCATAATGTTTTATTTATTGCTGACGAAGTTCAAACAGGAATTGCACGTACCGGAAGATTATTGGCAACTTGTGGAACTTGTGATTGCCAGAATGGTTGCGAAAATAAACCAGAGGTAAAACCAGATATTCTTATTTTAGGAAAAGCAATTTCTGGTGGCGTTTATCCCGTTTCGGCAGTTTTGGCAAACGATTCAATTATGAATGTTATTAAACCAGGACAACACGGATCTACTTTTGGTGGAAATCCTATCGCAGCTGCCGTTGCTATTGCTGCTCTTGAAGTTGTAAAAGAAGAAAATTTAGCGCAAAACGCTCAATATTTAGGCGAAGTTTTAAGGAATGGACTGAATGAGATCGCTTCTCGAAATTCATTAATTACCTTAGTAAGAGGTAAAGGGTTACTGAATGCTATTGTTGTTAATTGTGATGAAGAATCTGATTTGGCATGGAATATTTGTATGAAATTTAGTGAGTACGGATTATTAGCTAAGCCAACACATGGTAATAAAATTAGATTTGCACCACCCTTGGTTATTACTGAATCTCAAATTCAGGAATGTTTGGTGATTATTGAAAGAGCATTAAACGATTTTAAATAATTTTAGCCGCATGGATAAAGTTATAAAATTAGTAAAAAACAGATCTGATATTGGCGCCGGAACACGCGGTTCTGATTTAGGAATTGATGCTATCGAAATTGCAGCGATTAATCAAAACAATAATTACTTTAATCAATTTGAGTTTGAAGATGTAAAAACCCACAACGAATCCATTTATGATAAAAACAAAAGTTCGTTTGCAAAAAGAATAGAACATGTTGTAGAGCAATGCACAAGGGTGAGCCATGCCGTAAAAGAAAATTTAGAAAATAATTATTTTCCAATAGTTTTATCGGGGGATCATTCATCAGCTTTAGGAACTTTAAGTGGTATAAAAGCAGCTTATCCTGATAAAAATATAGGCGTTTTCTGGATTGATGCTCACGCAGATATACATTCCCCTTATACTTCGCCATCAGGAAATATTCATGGAATGCCATTGGCAGCAGCTCTTGCTAATGATAATGTGAGTTCTCGTAATACCAATGATGTAGCGCAGCAAACGCAGCAACATTGGGAAAACATGAAAAATATAGGTTGTAAAGGACCTAAAATTGCAGCAGAAAATTTAATTTACTTTGGTGTACGTGATACCGAAGAAGAGGAGGATAGACAAATTGAAACCCTGAATATCAAAAACTATAAAGTAGAAGAAGTACGGTATAGAGGTTTGCAAAAATGTGTTGCTGAGGCGTTGACCAAATTACAAAAATGCGAAGTTTTGTATGTTTCTTTTGATGTTGATTCTATGGATTGTGATATGATTTCGTACGGTACAGGAACGCCAGTGCCAAAAGGATTTGATCAACACGAAATTATAACAATTATCAATCAGATTATTCAAACTAAAAAAGTAGTTTGTATTGAATTTGTAGAAATAAATCCACTCTTGGATACTAAAGGAAATAAAATGGCTGAAACTGCTTTTGAAGTTTTAGACGCTATAACCTCACAACTTATTTTGTCAAGCAAATAATTTTTTAATCCAAAAGGGTTTTTTATTTTTTAAAAAAACTATCCCTTAAAAACACTAGTTAAAATTTAATTAGTGTTTTTAAGGGATAATTTATGTAATTTATTCTGTATTTTTCAGAATAACTTTTTATTTTAAATAAGTAAAACCTATCTAATATCCAGGATTTTGAATTAAATTTTTATTTACATCAGTTTCTCTTAGCGGGATAGGTAAAATTAGATTATTAGCATCATAAGGTAGTGAGCCTATATTTTGTTTTAATCTTTTTGCATCAAATAAGTTAAACCCCTCAAAGGATAATTCTCTTTTTCTTTCCATTAAAATAGTAGCTAAATCTACAGAAGTGAATAAACTAGCGCCAGAACGATCTCGCAACATATTAATATCATCTACTGGCGAAAGACCAACAAGTGTGCCTTCTCTAAAATTACATTCAGCGCGAATTAAATACATTTCTGCCAAACGCAGGAATGGAATATTACCATATTGGTTTTTCCATTTTGTGGTACACATATTGTCAGCTTGATAGAAGAAATTTGCACGCTGATCATTTGTATCATCATAAATATTCCAATGCTGAGTTTCAATGCTAATATCTGGATTACCAGAACGTCCACCAAAGTCAGAACCAGCCCAAAACACATTAAAATCATTTGCACTAGCGTCCTGGCTACTTACTTGCCAAGCAAATAGATCTTCGGTTGAGTTTTCGGAATTATTAAAAGCTTTTGCAAAAGTAGCTGCTAATGTAGCTCCGCTATCAGTAATAACAACATCAGCCATATTCCTAGCATTTACATAATCTCCTTTTTGCAAATAAACTCGCGCAAGAAGTGCTGCAACACTATATTTTGTGGCATAAATACCATTTGTAGCTGGTAGTAAAGTGTATGCATCCGTTAAATCAAGAATTACTTGTTTGTATACTTCCTCGACAGTATTCCTTGATGGATATGTAATTTTGGTTGGGTCTAAAATAGGTTCTAATAGTATAGGAACTCCCAACTGGCTGTTTACTGCACCAGTAATATAAGGTTTAGCAAATAGTCTTACTAAGTCAAAATAAACTAAACCTCTAAGGAATTTTGCTTCTCCTTTATTTACGTTTTTATCAGTAGCATCCGTAAAAACAGCTAAATTTTCTAACACTATGTTAGTCTGATTGCTAATTCTATAAGCGTTCAACCACATACTTTCAACAAAACTATTATCCTTTAATATTGCTTTTTCATCATATTGCGCTGGTTGAACATAAGTACCATTCCAATAAAGATCTCCATCATTAGCAATTAATTCAGAAGCCAAAGCAATTCCGCCACCATAGTTTGAGCTAGATCTTGCATCTCCATAAGCGTTATTCAAAATTTTATGAATATTTGAAGGAGTTTTGATAGCCATATCAGTTGTTATGGCCTGTTCAGGTTTAATATTTAGATTGTCATCACATGCTACAAAAGAGGCAGCAAGGAGTACTATTGCAATTATTTTACAGTTATATTTTTTCATATCTATTTTCATTAAAGGTCAATATTTAATCCAATAATTATTGTTTTTGCTGGTGGTGCTGAATAAAATGCAATCCCTTTTTGAATATTTGAATCTCCATTATTATCGTAAGATGATTCCGGATCGTAGCCTTTATAGTTCGTAAAAGTAAGTAGATTTACTCCCGTCAAGTATAAACGAACCCTTTCTAAAGAGATTCTTTGAATCATTTTTTTTGGCAATGTATATCCAAATGATAAATTTCTTAAACGTACAAAATCAGTTTTTTCTAAAAATCGCGTAGATGCTTGTTCTCCGTTGCTTCGACCCCATCTCGCTTGAGGAACAGCAGTGATGTCACCTGCTTTTTGCCATCTGTTCATCTGATCTGTAGTTTGATTGTCTTTATATCTGGCATTACTAGATTGAAATTTACCAGCTTCATTATACATGGAAGCACCCCATTCTCCTTGAAAAGTAAATGAAAAATCAAAATTATGAAACTGTATCGTATTTGTCATTCCTGCCATTAATGTAGGATAGGGACTTCCTGCAATAATTCTCTGTGCTTCGCTGTAGTTTTTTGTAGTTGTTTTGTCTAAAGAACCGTCAGTTTGTATAGTGTTTTTGTAAAATAAAGCATTTCCATTTGCTGGATCAACACCTGCATATTCAACTACGTAGAAAGAGGATATAGTTTCTCCCACTCTTACAATATTTTGTCCTGCTACAATATCACCACCTGGTAATTCAGTCACTTTATTATCTAAAGTCGCAAGATTCATGGATGTTTTCCAGCTAAGGTTTGCATTTTTAAAATTAGTTGTATTTAATACAAATTCAAAACCTTTATTGGTTAAAGATCCTACGTTACGAGTTAGAGAACTCCAACCAGAAGTTCCTGGTAATGGCTCATTTAATAAAAGGTCGTTTGTTTTCTTAACATAATAATCAATTTCACCACTCAATCTGTTGTTTAAAAATCCAAAGTCAATACCAACATCAACTTGATTTGTTTTTTCCCATTTTAAATCTTGATTTACTAATTGTGAAGGATTTATAGCAGATTGTTTATTATAAGACGATCCGTTGAAAAGACCTAAACTAGCAAAGTTACCAATACCCGCGTTTCCTGTAACTCCAAAACTACCTCTTAATTTTAATAAATTAACAAAACTACTTTCTTTCAAAAAGTCCTCTTGTGAAATAATCCAACCCACAGAAGCTGCAGGGAATACACCATAGCGATTAGAAGCTCCAAATCGAGAGGAGCCATCATAACGTAAACTTCCTTTTATAAGATATTTATCCATAATTGAGAATGTAGCTCTACCAAAATATGAAAGAAAATTATATTTCGTTCTACTAGACAATCCCGCCGTTATTTCGGAGGCACTTTCTACGGTTTGTAGGTCGTCTGATGGAAAACCTGTTCCAGCTACATATTGTCTTCTTCGAGCACTTTCTTCAAAACTCATACCAGCAACTATGTCTAATTTATAATCCTCTTTGAAAGTTTTATTATAATTAAAATAATTGTTAATGCTATACTTGTCTGACTGAATTGAATTTGCATCGGCATAACCATTGGTAGAGGCAGATTCTGTTAAACTACCTGCAAAATAATCTTCTGTTTGATTATTGTTGTCGTATCCTATTTCTGTTCTAAAACTTAATTCAGGTACAATTTTGTACTCCAAATAAGTATTCATTAAAGTTCTAAAAATATTAGCATCCCATTTCCCATTATATTGTTGCATTAAAAAATTATAATACAAAGTAGTTTTATTGTTTGGTGTAACTCCATCATCTAAATAAGCTGGAGCTAATGGAGTTTGCGCAACTGCTTGCAAAGGAGTTGAAAAAGAATTATCAGATCCTATTCGTGCTATTTTAGTTTTACTTAAACTTGTATTAAGACCCACTCTTAGTTTATCAGAAATTTTATGATCTAAATTACCTCTATAAGAATAACGATCCATTTTGTTGCCACGCACAATTCCTTCCGTATTATTATAGCCACCAGAAAGAAAAAATACTGTTTTGCTATCTCCTCCAGATATTGAAAAGGTATGATCTTGAACAGCTCCTTTTACTAAGGCTAAATCTTGCCAATCGGTATCTACTTGTCCAGTTCTCCAATCTTTTCCATTAGCATAACCATCAAAAACGCCACCTGGCTCTGTTAACCATAAATCACCTGCTCCATATCTGTAGGCAGAGGCTTCTGTATAAAGTTCTGCATATTGAGCCGCATTCAACCAGCTCATTTTGTGGGTTGCTTCGCTCCATCCTGCAGAGGTGTTTAAAGATATTTTTGTCTTACCTGATTTCCCTTGCTTGGTTGTGATTAAAACAACCCCGTTTGTTCCTCGCGCTCCGTAAATTGCGGCAGAAGAAGCATCTTTTAAAATTTCTACTGATTCGATATCATTAGGATTTAATGATATTAATGGATTTATTGGGGCTGATGATCCACTTTCGTTATCATTTATCAATGGCATACCATCAATTACATATAGAGGTTCTTGAGACGATGAAATACTAGAAACACCTCTAACTCTCAATTTTACTCCACCTTCAACTTTTCCGTTAATCTGAGTAATTTGAACTCCTGCTAATTTACCTACCATTGCATTTTGAAAATTGGTAACAGGTACATTTTCCATGTCTTTTGCAGTTACACGAGCAATATTATCCGTTAATTTTTTCTTACTTTGGGTTCCGAAACCAACTACGAAAACTGTTTCTAATTCATTTGAAGAGTTAACTAGTTTTATTAACATCGATGCTGATGCAGGAACTTCTATAGTTTTCATTCCAATAAAACTGATGATTAAAGCTTGTCCTTTTTTAGTAGTTATTACAAAATTACCGTCAAAATCAGTTTGAGACCTGATAGTAGTTCCTTTTACAATAATATTTGCACCTGGAATAGGAAGCCCACCCATATCAGTGAC